>JARIAV010000084.1 GCA_029257685.1 Butyricicoccus sp. | reverse complement strand
CCCCCTGGAAAACCTTGCATTTTCTCCCAAAACATGATATCGTAACACCATAACAAAAACAAGCTCAGTTGAAAGGAATCCCAGACCATGAACGAGACACAAGAGATCGTAACCAACGAAAGCACCCTTCCTGCCGCATCTGAAATCTCCGCAGAATCCGAAATGTCCCCCGAAGCATCCTCCAGTGAAATCGCAAACGAAAGCATGGAATCCTCTGCTCCGACCAGTACGGAAACCCCTGATAGCATCTGCCCCCCAGAAGCGCAGGAAAAGCGTCAGAAGTGGTCTTCCTTTGTAGAAGGCCCCGCTGTAGACTTCTTTACCGGCTATAAGCTGGAAAAAATGACCATCGACGACGGCAGCGGCAACAAGGCAAAATTCAGCCGCACCAAGGACAGTGGAATCAAGATCGAATACACCTCCTCCGTCCTGCTTTGATCGTACCTTACAAAATCACACGGTTTTTATGCAAAAAAGGAAGACTCCTATCGGGTCTTCCTTTTGACTTTTCCTACAATATTTTTTCTCCTTCGATGAAGCCTTCTCCATAAACTTCATTTGTCTCCGTGACCATTACGAACGCATCTGGATCGACCTCCGCGATCGCCGCGCGGATCTGAAACGCCTGCGACTTGGTGCAGGCACACAGAAGCACCTGACGCTCCGCATCGGTATACGTCCCAATTGCCCGAATCAAGGTCGATCCGCGGCCGCTTGCAGCAGAAATATTCCCTGCAATGGCTTGTCCATGACTGGTAATAATGATCATCAGCTTGCCTGCACTGACACCATACATGACCTTATCGATCATGATGGACGTTGCCGCCGTCGCAAGGATACCATACAGCACAGAGTCGATATCCCCAAAGACCGGCCAGCCCATCAGGATAATCACAAGATCGATAATGAGCGTCGCGACCCCAAGGGAGACATGCGGACGGATCGCCTTGATGGATACCGTCAGGAAATCCGTTCCCCCAGAGGACGAGCCGCGCATATAGAGCAGTCCCAGTCCCAAGCCAAGACAGACCCCCGAATAGAGCGACGCCAACAACGGACTTCCTGTATAGGGCGGTGTCAGGGGCAGGATAAAGTCCACCCATACCGTACAAAAGATCATGGAGCGCAGGCTTTTGAGCAGGAACCGTTTTCCGAGCAGACGATAACTCAGCAGGATGACCGGCACATTGAGCACCAGCGTCATAATACCAATGGGCAAACCCCATAAATGATTCATGATAAGTGCCAAACCGGATAATCCCCCCGGCGCAAAATGCGCGGTCTTGGCAAACGTATAAATGCCCAAGGCATAGAACAATCCGCCGACAATATCCGCCAACAGATCCAGCATGTGCTCTTTTGTCCTTTTTTGCATCAAAATCCCCTCCTTTATTTGTTTTCAATTTTATCGTAAAATAATTTTCCTGCCCTGTCAAGTCCGTGTCTCTCTCAAAGTATTCCACAAAAGCCTTTACAAATGTATCTCTATTTGTTATAATAACTAAAGAAATGCGTCCGTAGTTCAATTGGATAGAGCGTCAGATTCCGGTTCTGAATGTTGGGGGTTCGAGTCCCTTCGGGCGTGCCAAGCCGTATCACCAAACATGATACACGCGAAAAAATACCGCACTTAATGTGCGGTATTTTTTATGCCCTGCATTTTGCGGCGGTCTGCCTGAATTGCTATGAAAAAGCGTCTATGTCCTCCCAGATAAGGGGATATAGACGCTTTTGGGTGTATTGAGATCACTTTGAAGTCAGGAACGATTTATTCTCCCCACTTCTCCTGCAAGGTATCATGGAGGATCTTCAGTTCGCTCTCTTTACGCACTGTCTCCTCGGTCTCGCTCTGCTCTCCGCCCTTTGGATCTTTGTATTCAAAGAATGTCATGGTCGCATTGGTCTCGACCACACCGGTTTCCTTGTGTGTGATCTGTACGTTCGCAAGGAAATTGCGCAGCTGACTGTCGTGGAGGGTACGCAGGATCTGCTTGGTCTGCTCATAGCTTCCACAGGTGAACGGGATCGCAACGCCGCGGCGGAAAATATTATTGTTTCCTTCTTCCGCCTGAAATGCCATTGCATATTTCATGGTTGGCTTCAGGATGCTATTGAGCTCTGCCATAACGACCTTCAGGTTATCATATTCCGGCATCTGCGGAATCTTATTCTCCTGTGTTTCCAGTTCCTTGAGCGTTCTTTCCATTTTATGCATCTTTACGATCTTGGCATCCAAGTGGTAGTTCAGCTCCTCGCCCTGCGCGATCTGTGCATTCAGCTCCTCCACACGCTCGGTCATGGGCATGTGGAAAAACAGGATATACGCACTGCCTGTCGCAATGATGATGAGGCAGATGAGCAGGGCCCATTCTCTTACGGATAACTTTCTCATTGCTGTGCCTCCTCTGTTCTCACGACCTCAAAATATACATTGGCTTCCACGAAATTCTGGTTTGCCTCCAGCGATGCAGCCGTATCGACGCTGATGTTCGTTACCATTGGAGATTCCTCCAGACGGGTCACAAGCACACCGGCATCCTGCAAGGTCACACCGGAGAAGGTCACCAGAACCTTACTGCCCTCGATCGTGATCTGAGAGATCTTTGCAGACGGACGGATCACCGTATCGAGCAGATCGAGGATCTGCATACGATCCACCTCGGTCAGCTGTTCTTCTGCCGGTGTCGCGCGGACATAATCCTTGAGCACGATATCGTAATCCTTGAGTTCTTCCATTTTAGAGAGCGATCGCTGTTCCAGAACGGCGACATAATCCTCCAGCTCTCTTGCGGTCTCCAGCGGATCATAGATGAGCACCTTTCCAAGTGCCAGCAGGATCACAAATACAAAGAGGGTATAGAGTGCCACCGTAGCCGGTGCAGTCGTCTTATCGATCTTGAAGTATAGGTTCATTGCGCGCTTTGTGGGGTAAACGATCTTCTTTTCCCCCTTTACGCGGCTCGGCTTTTTGTTCTCATTCATAGCTTATACCTCCTCTCCGGTCTCTGCAATCAGTCCTGCCGTGCAGACAAAGGTATGATTGCTTTCCCCATCGTCCTGCTCCTTGGGGAACAGCTCCTTACCCGAAAGGATGGGCAAGCCCAATGTTTCTTCCATGATCTGACGCAGGGGCGCGATCTCTGCGCCGCCTCCGATGAGGTAGACACCTGAAAGCTGGCTCTGACGATAAGTAAAGTGGTAGAAGTTGACCAGCTTGAGCACCTCGACCGCGATATGCTCGTACAATTCCACACAGCGCGGATTTTCCAGAATACCCTGATGGTTGCCGCGCTTATAGGCATCTGCCAGGAACTGATCGACATTCAGGATATCTGCTGCAATGGCATCGAGATCGCGGCAGCCTGTTGGGATATGGCGTGTGATCTGGATGCGATCCTCCTGTACCACAAAAATGCGGGTGGACAGATAGCCAAGATCGATAAAGCAGTATTCCATGGGTGCATCTGTATGCTTTTCACGATAGGACTTGACCAGCTGGATCAGAGACATTTCCTTTGGCAGGATACGCTTGAGCGTAAACCCACCGGCTGCAAACATATGTACATAGTCTTGGATCTGCTGCTTTTCCACTGCCGCTGCCATCATCGTCAGCTCTTTGTTATCCTGTTCCATCATGCTGTCCTGTGCCTGCGGCGGTGCTTCACACAGCGCATAATCACAGTGATACTGATGCGGCTCTCCGTTGATGAAATCGCTGAACTCATAGGGCAGGTTGAGCATCAGCTGCTCCTCGGACATATTGGGCATGGATACCAGACGGCAGATCGCCTGACTGGTAGGCAGGATCAGCGCCGCCGGTCCCTTGGGCAGGCGCAGCTCTTTCTTCTTCTTTTTCAGGAATGCGGAAAAGGCATGGGGCATCGTGACGGAATCCTCCTCCATCAGATGCTCCGGAAGCGGCAGCTCATGGAACTCCCACTTTCCCTTTTTCAGTGCCATGACCTTCAAGCTGCTATTGCCCAGATCGAATCCTATTCTTATTTTTTTTGACATATATACGCTCCCCTCTTACGCAAGCAGACCCTGATACCACTGGATCCACGATGTTCCAAATAAAATAACGATCCCCCATGCCGCGGATAAAAACGGGCCGAATGGGATCTCTGCCTGTGCGCGATCCTTTCGCGGCATAACTGCCCATACGAGAGCGAGCACACAGCCCACCATCAGCAGGAGCAGCATCTGCATCCAATTCAAGTACAGTCCCAGTACAAACAGCAGCTTGATATCGCCGCCTCCCATGCTCTCCTTTTTGAGTACATGATCCATGAGGAGTGACAGCCCCAGCAGGGGCAGGGAGACACTGAACGCACCGATCGCCATTGTTGTCAGGGTCTCTTTGAGCGGCTGATGGAGCACGAAGAGAAACACCAGCCGGTTGACGATCGCGGCAATGAGCAG
>JARIAV010000082.1 GCA_029257685.1 Butyricicoccus sp. | reverse complement strand
ATATGCTTCGCGAAGGCACACCGGTCATGGATGCCTGCATGAAGTGCGGCTTCAATGATTACTCGAATTTCCTCAAGGCATTCAAGCGGGAGTTCGGCGGGAATCCAAAGGATTTCATGCGGCGCAGCGGCTGGAGCGGAAAACCCTTATAGTATGTCTGGGTTTGGTAGGCTCCTGTATGGAAAAGATTGGAAACGCGATCACGAGCAAAGAACGATCCCCCCTGTTTCGGTATGGAAACAGGGGGGATCGTTTATGAAAGTGAAAATTTGAGGTGTAACGCGAGGTGTTATTTCGCCTTCTGCTCGGCTGCTGCCGGTGCGAGCTTGACACCATCCTTGAACTCGATGGTCACAGGCTTGGAGAAGTTGCCGGCATAGTCTTCTACAACAACTTCCAGCGTACCGGTTTTTTCCGTGATCTTGCTTGTCATCATGGTTGCAGCGCGGATGGCATTGGGCACAGGGCCGCCAAAGGATTCAAACTTGTTGGAGAACTCCAGTGGCTTTCCGTTGAACTTTGCATGCAGCTTGAACCAGTCGTGCGCATCCGGACACCAGAAGGTCAGGGTGTCTTCGGACAGGTGGACGTATTCCGGATTGTAGGGCTCGGCCTCGGTATCCTTCAGCTTACCCGTGATATTTACAGGGTTGCATACCGTACCGTCATTGAGCACGACCGCAATGGATACATTATATTTCTCGCCCGCATACTTCGGCACTTCGATCTTTGCGGAGGTTTCCCCCTTTGCCACGGTTTTGGACCATTTGGACTTGGTATCCTTGTTGTCATCCAATGTTACAGTGATCTCGAGGTTCTTATAATCGATCTTCGGATTTTCCCAAGTGAGGCTGATCGCGCCCTTTTCGGCAGCCTGTGTCATGGTACCCTTGACCTTGAACTCAGGCTTTACAACGATCTCTTTCTTTTCTTCGCTTGCCTTGACATGGCTCACGGTCTGATCGAAATGATAGTTGATGGTGGCAGGCTCGCTCTTTTCCCCGTTTTTGCCAACGGCTACGAGGTTCAGGGTGACCTGCTTTGCTTCGTTCAGCAGGGACTTGATGTAGTAGATGTCATCATAGATCGCGCCGACAAAGATCTCCTGTCCATTGGACAGCTTTGCCGTCAGTTCATACTTATCGACCTCATTGAAGTCAGCGATATCCCAGTTGACGATCATTTCATCATCATCGAACGCTCTGGAGATGCGGAAGTTCTGGGGCTGCTTGGGCGCGGCCTTGCCATCGGTCAGCACGATCTCGCCAACATTCATCTGATATTTGCTTGCATCGGTGTCGAATACCAAGCTGATAGCGGCAATGTGCTTGCCTTTGTAGGCGGAGAGATCAACGGAGGCTGTTGTCCAGTCGCCCTTTTTCTCGCTGCCTGCGATATCCAGCTCGATCATCTTCTGGGGATCTTCCTTGAGGGTCAGACCCAGCTTCATCTTTGCAGCGTCATCAGAGGTCTTTTTGAAGGTGATGTTCATTTTGGAGGAAGCGGTGAGATCCAGATCGGTCTTGTAGAGATGCAGGGTGTTTTTGCCTGCGATATCGCCGTAAACGACCAGAGAAGAACCGCCCTCGTATGCGCCTACCTGCTGGAACGGCATTGCTTTTGCCTTTCCGTCTACTTCCTTGCGCGTTTCCTTTGCGCCGTAATCGAAGTCTGCATGCAGCGGAGCCTTGCCCTCTGCATGATCGATCCACCACTGCCAGGTGACGGGGATATCCTGCACATTGATATTGGACCACTCTGCGTCAGAGCTGACCTTGCCATCGGTAAAGTACTGAACGCCCTTACCGGTGTTGAAGTTGGAATAGAAGTTCGAGCCGTCGATCACAGAGCGTTCGCTTGCGAAGTCTGCAACACCGACCCAGCCGCCTGCATTTTCGAGCAGCAGATCCGGACGCTTGTAGCCGGGCTTTTTGCCGGTATTTTGCGGATCTTCATTTGCGCCGGAGAAATACATTCTTGCGCGATCCTCGATCATCCACTGATAGGAGGTATCCTGAATGTATTTTTCATCCATATCTCTCTGATAGAAGTCGGAGGGGGTGAACAGCGCGATGCTTGCTCTTGGGTTTTTGGTTCCCGGTGCATAGAGCTCCTCTACCTGCTTCACGGTCGGATGGCCGTTCTTTTCGCCTTCCTTAAAGGCACCCTGATTGGCCTCGATGCCATAGAAAACCTCTTTATATGGGTCGATATTGTTCTTTTTGATGAAATCAAAGTTGATATCGGGTTTGTCGAGGTTACCCGGCCACTCGTAGTTGACAAAGACAGAATCCTGAATGCGTTCCGTCTTGCCGTCGCCATTGAGATCGAAGTTGAGCCATTGCGCCTTGTTTGCATCCATTGCGCTGTTGGTGTCATAGTACTGCGTATACAGTCCGGCGTTTTCAAGGGTCGCGAGGAATTCCTTCTTGGAAGCCTCGAATCTCGGCTCTACGGCTTCCTCTGCATTGAAGAAATAGCCGTCATAGCCGAAATATTTTGCCATTTCGATCAGCTTTTCCGCAACGGGGAACTTGCCGTTTTCGTCCTTTACGAACAGCTCGTTGATCGTCTGACCCTGTCTGTAATACTGGTCAAAATAGATACATGCGATGGACTTGACGCCGTTTTTGTGTGCGGCGTTCGTATATGCAGGGTTCGGGATATTGAGGACACCGAACTCGTAATATCTTCTTTCCCAGCCGCGCTCGGCGCTGCCCTCGTATGCTCTGTCGTACAGGTCTTCCGGCGTTGTGGCTGTCATTGCACCATGCCAAGGGGAGAAGTAATCGACATACTGCCAGTAATTGAGCGTATGATACCCGAATGTATTGTTATACATCATGCCATCCGAGAACACATTGCCATAGTCGCCCTGCATCAGCATGATCTCTGCCTTTGTGTCCAGCTTGGGGTTTGCCTGTGTTGCGGCGAAGGGTGCATTTCTCTTTTGCAGCGGGATCTTTGCTCTCATGAATTCCGAACCCGGATCGGTCTCAGGTGACCAGTCCTTGATGTCCCAGACGCGATAGCCTGAGAACTTCGGCTGATTTGCCTTTCGTGCCTGCTCGCCTGTCATGGGAATGGAATCCGCAGCAAGGGCCGGCATTGCTGCCACGTTGGTCGCCATGAGGCAGGCCGACAGCGCACAAAACAACTGCTTTGCTTTCTTATTGTTCATGTTTTACTTCCCCTATATCCTTTTTGTGATTCCGCATGGAAATCATGCATTATGCACATATTCTATCGGAATACTGCATAAGTGTCAACAAAATCGCCATATATTTCATGCGATGCAAGAGATTTTCTTATAAAATATACAAAAACATGAAATGAGAATTGTTGAAAGTAGCATAGCGTAGTATCCAATATGTAGTACGATTTGGAAACATTGAAAACGGCGGTATGCCTCATGTCTGTCAGTTCTCGGGTCGATCTGCTCATGGAAGATTTTTATAGATATCCGCTATTGAGGCATCCAATTAAAACGGCTTTTATGCTATAATAGAAATGCGAGAACGCAAGAGATTTGGGAAATATGGAGGAATCGAGATGAAGCAGATCACTGCCATTGTACTGGGTGCGGGACAGCGCGGAGAGACCTATGCGGAGTACAGCAAGGTCTTCCCCAATGCGCTCAAGATCGTGGGGGTCGCCGAGCCGCGTGCCGATCGCCGCGCACTGTTTGCGGAAACCTATGGCATTGCGCCGGAAAATGTTGCGGAGGACTGGAAAACACTGCTCGAACGCGATAAGTTTGCGGATACTGTATTTGTCTGCACACAGGATCGGATGCATTTTGAGCCGGTGATGATGGCACTGGAAAAGGGGTATGATATCCTGTGTGAAAAGCCCATGAGCTATGACCGACAGGAGATCATCACCATGTGTGAAACGGCAAAGAAAAAGGGCAGACTGCTGAGTGTCTGCCATGTGCTGCGCTATTCGCCGTTTTTTGTGAAGCTGAAGGAATTGATCGACGGCGGCGCGGTGGGACAGCTGGTCAACATTCAACATATCGAAAGTGTTGGGCATTGGCACATGGCGCACAGCTTTGTGCGCGGCAACTGGAGGAATCGCGAGGAAAGCTGCCCGATGATCCTTGCAAAGTGCTGTCATGATATGGATATCCTTGCATGGCTGGCGGGCAGTCCGTGCAGGCGCGTTTCCAGCACGGGGGATCTCGTGCATTTCGATGCCGCACATCGTCCGGCAGGTGCGCCCGACCGCTGTCTGGATGGCTGTCCGCATCGGGATACCTGCCCCTATTATGCACCGCGCTTTTATTTGGAGCATCGCAGTGCGCGCGGCTTCCGTCGGGTCGTTTCGCTGGATACCTCCAATGAGGGGATCCTGAAGGCTCTGGAAACCAGTCCCTATGGACGCTGT
Organism: Butyricicoccus sp.; assembly: GCA_029257685.1. Lineage (GTDB taxonomy): Bacteria > Bacillota > Clostridia > Oscillospirales > Butyricicoccaceae > Butyricicoccus. Next base: position 584 of record JARIAV010000082.1, on the reverse strand, counting down.
GTTTATGCCTGTGACAATGATGTGGTGGATAACCAGATCGTCAGCATCGAATATGAAAATGGCATCCGTGCGAGCCTGACCATGTGCGCATTTACGGATAAATGTGAGCGCATCATCAATGTCATGGGCAGTCATGGTCAGATCAAGGGACGCATGGAGGACAACACGCTGGAGGTATTCGATTTTGCGTCCGGAAACAAGACAACGATCGAGGTGCATATTCCGGCAGGTGGTTCACACAGCGGCAGTGATGTGGCAATGATGCATGAATTTGTGGAGCTGGTGGCGAATGGTGCATCAGACAGCCGAACCGGTGCGGCGGCCTCTATGGAAAGCCACCTGGCGACACTTGCGGCTGAGGAAAGCCGTATGCAGGGCGGTGTGCCCGTTGATCCGCGGAGCTGGATGTAAGACAGGAGGCAGCGGCATGGAGAAATGGTTTGTTGGCGTAGATGGCGGCGGCACAAAGACGGCGTTTGCGATCGCAAGAGCCGATTGTGTACCCGTGTATACCGTGGAATATCCCACCTGCTCCTATCAGTCGATCGGGGTAGAGGCGGCGATGGAGCTTGTTCGGGCGGGCG
>JARIAV010000043.1 GCA_029257685.1 Butyricicoccus sp. | reverse complement strand
CGTGGTCTCAGCATGGTGCAGGGCATCCTTGCCGGTCTGCGTCCTGCTGTGGTCGCCATGATCGCCTCTGCCGGTATCTCCCTCTTTATCATGGCGATCTATGGTCAGCACACACTGCCTGCGGATCCGCTCCAGTTCAACTTCACCAGTCTCATCATCTTTCTTGGAGCCTTTTTCGTCCTGCGCAAATGGAAGCCCAATCCCATTTATGTCATGGCAGGCTCAGGCGTACTGGGCGTTATCCTCTACAGCATTTTCTAGGGCATTTCTGAAAGCGGAGAAACGTATTTTTTACAACCAGAAAAGAGAAAAATTTCATTTTTCAGATATCTCCAAAGAAAAAACCTCCTCTATGCCGCCGCGCGGCACAGAGGAGGTTTTTACGCATGTACCATTCATTCCGAAACAAGATGCCGGTAGGTACGCACGATATGCTTCACATTTTTGATATGCGTCCAAACTGCTTCTTCCTCCATCGGCTCAATGGTAAGCAGCAAGGTATCCTGCATCCAGTCAACGATCTCCTGATCTGCCAGCAAACTGCGATAATGCGCTTGAAGGGCCATGATCTTCTGGGCATCTGCACCAGCCGGTGCCATAATGAAACAGTGATTGTGGAAATATGGATATCCATATTCCCCCACGCCCTCAACTCCGGCGAACGGACCATTTTCCAGCGCAGCTTCCGCAAACGCACAGACGACCGTTACCCCATCCTGCTGATAGGTATCCAAGATCTGCGTCTGATGAGAAACCGCAAACCGTGTTTCTCCGTTGGTCACAGCGCGCGCTGCTTCCGCTGCGGACTGATACGGCACGATCCGCAGCTGTTCCTCAGCCCCCATAGCACCAAACAATGCAGCAGCCAAAAAGGCCTCTGCATTTGTTGCGCCATTGACTGCAACACTGATCTCATACCCCTTTTCCACATAGGCCTGTAATTCAGCCATATCGTTCAGCCCCAGCTTCGCATCCGCAGACAACACAAAAACGGAGGAATACAGATTTTCCACATAGGTGAAATCCTTGAGATCGAACCGTACTTTTTCCGGAGCAATGACCGGTGTGATGGACAATAACCCTTCCCCTACCAATACGAGCTCGTGATCGGTCGGTTTTGTCTGTGCGACCCACGCATTCACGGTTTCGTTATCTCCCGTGATCGCCTGCGCATGGAGCACCAGTTCTTCCGGCACATCCTGTGTCTTCTCTGCGAGTCTCTGGCTGACTCGTGCCGCAACCCCAGAAGGTGCCCACGGACAGGTTACGTTCCAGCTTTCACTTTGAGAGATCCCGACACATCCGGTCAATATCCCCAGTATGACCGCAGCGGTTCCGATACGAAACATCCTCCGATTCTTCATTTTGATCTGCCTCTCTTTTCTTCCGAACACTCACCACTATAACACTGTCACTATATCATGTAAATCTGCTCTTTTCAACATCGTTCGATAAAAAATATAAAAATATTTAAATAACTATACTATCAATATCTATATTTCAATCTTTTTTCACAGTTTTCGTTTGTACGGAGCTCTCGATTTACGGCATCTTGCTGCATTCATTATGCAGATATCTCTCCAAATATCGTTCAAAAAAAATGATATTCTACGAATTTCGTACACTTTCAGGGTGTGAAATCGATCTCTGGCATTATCTGGCTCTGACTCTCTCTATACCATCTCAAAATATCATCTGTAAATAAAATGTATAGAAAATAATATAGATTTTTATTCTTCTTTTCATACAGCAAGACGGAGGCTCTCTCCTTCTTTCTCATCCCTGAACGATCGACAGAAAGCAGTTGAACACACAGAACAGATTTGATATATTTATACTATATATTTTTGTACGGCGGCACAGGACAATCATCCGGCATCCCGAACCATGCAAGCAGACATTGCGCTTGCATGCTCTACTGCCGCGGCATTTTTTATCACACAGGCTTTGACTGCCATCAGGAGGATCCTTATGAACCAGTATGAACATATCACACGCATGGAACACATCTTGAACACCCATACCGAAAAGATCGCTGCCCTCCAGGAAGCATTGGACTTTATCGAAGCACATCGTGCAGAGTACCGTGACCTGATCGAATACTATTACAGCGCGCAGCGGGAGCAGGATCTTGCAGACGATGCACAGGGTCTTATCCCCGCCGAGCTGCACCGCGGCGTATTGTCCGAGGACGCGATCTATGAACTGATGACCGATTCCTATGAACTCGGCCTGCGCATGCTGGAAACGGCACATACGATCTTCAAAAATCGTTGAATCCCCACGATCCATTTGCGAGATATAAAAAAATTTGCGAGATATAAAAAAACTGCCAGCTTTTGCTGGCAGTTTTTTTGAGTGTGTTTCAAAAAAGTTTTTCGATCTTTTTCTTTCAGGAGGCGTCAGTCGTCAACAGACTCTGCTTCCCATTCCAAAACAGCACCGGTCGATGCATCGATCGTAAACTCATATTCCATCTCACGATATACGATCTTGCCCTCATATTCCCAGCGGCCATCATCAAACTCCCGCTCGAACTCGAAAATGTTCGCCGCAGTCGCACCCGGAACGCGTGCAAGCGCGATCTGCTTGGCTGCCTGCTCACTGATCCCTGTCTGTCCGGGTTTTACCGGCTTTTCCGTGGGGCGTGCAGGGGTCGTATCCTCGGCGTCCTGCTTGCTGCTCAGGATCTTGCCGGTCGAAGCCTCGATCGTATAGTCGTATGTGAACTCTTTTCCGGAACGCTTGGCAACGAATCCGATCTCATAGACCCAGCGGCCGCCCTGAAAATCCTTCTTTTCCTTGACGAAGGTCACTTCAGCCGCCGTCTTGCCTGCATGGTTCAGTGCGGTCTGCTTGGCTTGTTCCAAGGTCACGTCCTTGGACGGCGCAGGTGTCGTGTTCCCACCGCTCTGGGTATCGTAATCTGTGACATTGCCATTGGGCGCCGTGCGCAGGATCACGGTCTGTGTCTTGCCGTCCCACGCAACTGTCTTGTTCATCATTTCTCCAATGGAGCGGATCGGGAGATAGATGGAGCCATTGTATACGGCAGGATCCACCTGTTTTCCGTCTGCATCATAGAACGTGCGCACCGTGCCGTCGATGACAACGGTGATTTCCGGACTGAGATAAAATGTGATATCGGTCTTTTTCGCCTTGTAATCCGGTGTACCGACCGGATTGCCTGTCGTGCGCTTGCCGCCAATGGTCACGGTGTTCGAGGCATTGTTCCAGTCCACATTGCGATCCATGAGCTCCGCAATGGAACGGATGGGCAGATAGGTCGTTCCCCGATAAACGATCGGATGTACTTCCTGCCCCTGTACATTGTAGAAGGTACGGGCGGTGCCATCGATCTGAACGGTCACATGCGGGTCAAGCTGTGCCGTGACCGCAGTGGATGCATCGGCTGCGCCGCACAGGGATGCGGCGATCAGTGCTGTACAGAACAGACTTGTCATAGTTTTGCGTTTCATAGGGATTCTCCTCCTTTGTCAATCGTCATCATCATCAATCGATTCTGCTTCCCAATCTAAGATCGTGCCGCTGTGTGCATCGATCTCGAATTCATACTCCATTCCCTGATAGACGATCTTGCCCTCATAGACCAGCCGTCCATCCTCATCATCCAGAGACAGGGTGCAGTCAGAAGCCGCTGCGCCCGGCACCTTTGCCAGCGCAATGGCCCGTACCTGCTCCTTTGTCTTGGCAGTGGATTCCTGCTTTGGCGGTACATAATTTTCCGCATCCTGATCGTAGGACAGGATCTTGCCCGTAGAAACCGCGATCTCATAGTCATATTCCTGACGGCTGTTTCCGGACTGCGAAACGAACTCGATCTCATAGATCCATTGTCCGTCCTCCAGCGTTTTCTCTGCCTTGACAAATGTCACATTGGTTTTTCCTGCATGGGCCAGTGCGATCTGCTTGGCCTGCTCCAGAGTGGTCTCTGGTTTGGGCTTGGCTGGTGCAGGCGGTGTCTCTGTATGCGTTTTCTGCTCGTTTTTCGGTTCTCCTGCACTCGCAGGCATTTTCTTCGTCGTATCCTCTTTTTTCGGGGCTGCTGGTGCATCCGCAGGGGCGGCGGGTGGCAGCGATGCAGCGGTCACTGCGGTATCGTGTGCATCCTTGGGCGCGGTGGCTTCCGACTGCTCCGGTACGGTTTTCTTGGTCTCCGACTCGCTCGCCTTGGGATCCGGCTCGGATTCGATGACGATTCCCGTCATGGCATCGATGACATAATGATAGTTCGTCCCATCCGCCACGAAATCGACTGCATAATATGAAATACCGTCCCGTTCTGCAAACTTTGTTTTCGCCTTAGCTGCGTGCGATGCATCCACTCCGGCAGCATCCAGAGCCATGATATAGGCATCATCCCCCGTGATACAGGACGCCTGCTGCGACCGTGCCTGTGCAGAACATCCAACCAATGTCCCGAGGATCAAGCCGCAGGCAAGCCAAACGCCTGTCTTTTGTCTCATCCTCACTGCACCTCCTTTCTCCTTGTGTCTCTATCATAACAGCCGAATCTTAAAGTTCGATTAAATTTGGAAAAATTTTCAAAAAAATTTCATGCCGCCCTTTCACTGAGAAAGCGTGGCATGAAAACAGATCATATCTGACGCGCTGCCGGAAACCGCAGGGTGAAGCAGCTGCCTGCACCCTCGATGCTGTCCACGGTCATCTGTCCGCCGTGGATCGCGGCGATCTGCTGCACCATGGGCAGTCCCAGTCCTGTACCACTTTTGGGGCCGCGTGCATGATCCACCTGATAGAACCGCCGCCAGATCTGATCCAGCTGATCTTTTGGAATACCGATCCCATCGTCTCGGACCGCCAGCGTGATCTCGTCGCCATTTTTGCGCAGAGTGACCCAGATATGTCCCTCCGGTCTTCCATAACGCACGGCATTATTGAGCAGGTTTTGCAGGAGCCTGCTCATCAGCGTGACATCGAACCACGCTTCCACTTCGGCTTGCAGATCGGTCTGTATATGGATATCCTTTTTCGATGCAGGCTGTTCCGCGCACAGGACCTCCACAAGCGCGGTGAGATCCGCCTGCTCAAAAACAGCCTGCTGCGTCCCCTGCTCCAGCCGTGTCATTTGCAGCAGCTGCCCGATCATACGGGACATCCGTTTTGCCTGCCGCTCGACCACAGCAAATGCTTTCTGATATTCCTCCTCCGTCATGGCATGTGTCCTGCTCTCCTCGCACTGTGCCAAAATGACCGCAACAGGCGTGCGCAGCTCATGGGACGCATCGGAGGTGAATTGCTTTTCCGTCTCGAAGGAGGTTTCCAGACGGGCAAACATCCGATCAAAGGCGGCGCTCATGCGGCTGATCTCGTCCTGTCCGGCTGGCAGACCGATGCGGCGCGAAAGATCGCGCCCCTCACCGATCGCCTCCGCCGCGGAAATGATCCGCTCGATGGGTCGGACGGTAGCACGCGCCAGCAGATATGCCCCCGCGCCACTCACGAGCCCCACCAGGGGCAGCAGCACCAGCGCGACCCGACGGAACGCATCCATCATATCGTCGGTATCCACCACAGGCGTGACACCACGGACCCATACTCCATCCTCCCAGCCAAAGGGCAGCCGGAAATCCATGACATGATAGCCCTTGACCGTGCGCGTGATCCCGTTCTCGAACGCGACCCCATCCGGAAAGGATAAGGGGATCTGTCCCGCGAGCAGCGCCCCTTTCTTATCATATACGATGGTATAAACGCCATTTTCCAGAAAGGAAAATCCCTTTGCAAAGGCGAGCTTCCCGTTCTCCTTAGAGATCTCAGGCAGCTTTTTCCGCAGGGTATGCTCCAACTGCGTTTCTGTATGCTCCATAATGACAGAATTGCTGACGGAAGCCAGGATCCCTAACGCCAGCGCAACGGACAACAGCATCAAAAGTGTGATCCATACCGTGAGCTTCTGTTTGATGGATCGCTTCATACTTCCTCCCGCAGGACCCAACCGGCACCGCGAACGGTGTGCAGCAGCTTCTTCTCTGCGCCCCCATCCAGCTTTTTGCGCAGATAGGTGATATACACATCGACTACGTTGGAGCCGCCTTCATAATCATAATTCCACACATGGTTTTCCAGCTGTGTTCTGGAGACCACCGTGCCCTGATGCTGCATGAGATATTCCAGGATCGCATACTCCTTGGCAGACAGCCTGACCACAGCTCCGCCCCTTGTGACCGTGTGTCCGCTGGTATCCACCACGAGATCGGCCAGCGTCAGGACCGCGCTTTTTTGTGTCCCATATTTTCGGGTCGCCGCACGGATCCGGGCAAGCAGCTCATCAAAGTCGAATGGTTTTACCAGATAATCGTCCGCCCCCAGATCCAAACCTGCAATGCGATCCTGTATACTGTCCCGTGCGGTCAGGAAAATGACCGGAACGGTGCTCCCCTGTGCGCGGATGGTCTGTACGAGCGCATACCCGTCGAGCTTGGGCATCATCACGTCCAGCAGCAGGCAGTCATATTCCGCCCCCGCCAGACAATCGAGTGCCGCCTCTCCATCATAGCAGGCATCCGCGCTGTAGCCCGCTCGCTTGAGGGTGCGGCATAGCAGTGCATTCATATCCTTTTCATCTTCTGCAACCAAAATACGCAAAATGATATCCTCCCTGTCTAAGAATCCATGCTGTCGATCTTACAAAAAACACCGCACTGCAAATACAGCACGGTGTTCC
>JARIAV010000032.1 GCA_029257685.1 Butyricicoccus sp. | reverse complement strand
TCAGCCTGTCCTTTATTGGTGCAAGCTTCGGTATCATCAATTCCACGCTGTTTCAGGCGATCGGACACGGTATGGCATCCCTGCTCGTATCGGTGTGCCGTCAGCTGTTCGTGATCCTTCCGGTCGCTGTTTTTCTGGCGCATATCGCAGGCCTGACTGCGGTTTGGTACGCGTTCCCCATTGCGGAGATCGTTGCAGTCCTGTTTTCGTGGGCGATCCTTGTACGGATCGATCGTCGAGAGCTGCGCAAGCTCGTACTGTTGAAGGAGGAATAAATACAAGATGCGGACGATTATCTGGTTTCTTTATTTTTGGCTGTATTTGGTTGTGGCTTTGCCTGTCAGCATTTATATCTGGGTGCTGGAAAAGCGTGGCCTCAATGAAAAGGCGGATCGGGTGGTACAGGGCATGGTAGAGCGCTGGGCGCGGCGGCTGATGCGTCTGGCAGGTGCTTCTGTACATGTCGTTGGGCAGGAGAATCTGCCGGAGGGAGCAGCCGTCTATGTTGCAAATCATCAGGGATATTTTGATATCCCAGTCATGCTGACATCGCTGCACGAGCCGCATGGGCTGGTCGCAAAGAAAGAGATCGACCGCTTGCCGGGGATCCGTACATGGATGCGCCATCTGCATTGCCTGTTCGTAGACCGCTCCTCACCGCGTGCGGGGGCGCAGGTCATCTTGGACGGCGAAAAGCTGCTCAAGAGTGGACGCAGTGTGACCATCTTTCCGGAGGGCACACGCTCGCGCGGCGGTGCGATGCATGAATTCAAGGCAGGTGCCTTCCGGATCGCGACCCGTGCAGGCGCGCCTATCGTACCGGTCACGATCGACGGTTCCTATCGGCTCATGGAAGCAAATCATTTCTGGATCAAGCCGGGGAAGATCAATTTGACCATTCATCCTGCCATCGAGACCAAGGGACTGTCCCGCGAGGAGATCAAAGCCCTGCCCGAGCGGGTAAAAGAGATCATCGTGTCTGCCCTGTAAGGCAATCAAAAGCGGCTGTCGCAAAATAGGCTCTGTAAAAAAGTAATTGATAAAAACCGGCTGTCAAATGAAGCATTCTTCTTTTGACAGCCGGTTTTCATGTTTCCTTGGAATATTTTATGTAGATTGTGTTTTCGTTCTGGACAGCCCCTTTTGTGTTCAGATATATTGTGGCTTGAGGAGATGTGCAAGGCGCTTGGCAAGCCATGCAGAGAGCAGGATCTTGCATGCATCTCCCGGCAGGAAGGGCAAAACGCACAGGGTCAGTGCACGCGGCAGAGGACTTGCCGTGGAGAACATGAACCATGCAGTTCCCAGTGCATAGCACAGAAGCAGACCGCACGCCATCGAGAGGATCAGACCACCGCGAAAGCGGAAATGCTGTGCCAGCAGCCCTACGGTGAGTGCCGCAAGCACATAGCCGATCAGATAGCCGCCGGTCGGTCCCAGAAGCGCCTGTACGCCGCCGCGAAAGCCGGAAAAGACTGGCAGACCGCACGCACCAAGGGCAAGGTAGACCAGCTGGGAGAGCGTCCCCCAGCGCGCACCGAGGACTGCACCGGCAAGGAATACCGAACAGGTGGCGAGGTTGACGGGAACCATCCAAGGGGTCGGGATGGCGATCTGTGAAAATACGGCGGTGAGTGCCGCGAACAGGGCAGCCGTGGTCAGGGGACGCGTATGCATGGGTCAGCACCTCTTTCTATCTGTCATAAGTGGATTCGATTTAGTGATAACACAGCCTGTCGTAAAAGTCAAGAAAAACAGATTGTCATTTGGGGCACGACACGATATAATAAGACAGAACGATCGCGTAAAAGGAGCGTGTTTTATTATGAAGCGGATCGCGAGCTTTGAAGTCAACCATGATCTGTTGACCCCCGGTATGTATACGTCCCGTATTGACGGCGATATCACGACTTATGATGTGCGCATGGTCACACCCAATGGCGGTGTTTATCTGGAACCGGCAGCATCGCATACATTCGAGCATCTGTTTGCCACCTATGTCCGCAATTCGGACTTTGCAGAGCAGATCATCTATGCAGGGCCGATGGGCTGCCAGACCGGCTTTTATTTTCTGGTACGGGATTTGGATCCGGCAGATGCCATTCGTCTTGTGCAGCAGACCATGGACTTTATTGCGGCGTATCAGGATAGCGAGATCCCCGGTGTGAGCCGGATCGAATGCGGCAATTATCTGCTGCATGATCTGGAGGGGGCAAAGAAAATGGCGCGTACCATGCAGCCGGTTTTGAAGGACTGGACGGTCG
>JARIAV010000024.1 GCA_029257685.1 Butyricicoccus sp. | reverse complement strand
CCGCAAGGTTTCCAGCCCTTATGCCGCCGTCGCGCGGCCGCGACACGTTTCCCTGCTTTCCAAAGCAAATCATTTAGCAGAAATGAAAATCCAACGGATTTCCAAACACTCTATTTTGCTTCCAAGCAAATCTTTTCTTAACGGAAAGGAAAACCCAACGGACGTTCCAAAGACCTTGCCTTGCTTCCAAGCAAAATAAGAATATAAGGAATGAAAAACCTGCGGTTTTCCAATACACTTACATTACCATAGGCGCGAGATATAGGAACGTGAAATACCAAGCCGCGCCGCAACTTCCTTCTGTGTAAGAGGTTCCCCTGTCCCAAGCCCATACCGCAGGATCACGATCCGCTGTTCCCGTGGGGATAAGCACCGCTCCAGACAATCATACATCATCTGATATCGGTCGCTCATTTCCACCAAATGCAGGCGTTCATCCTCTACGCTGATGGTATCCAGCAGAGAAAGAGAACTGCCGTCCCCATCGGTATCCTGCGTTTCATCCAGCGAGACCTCGTTCTGTGTTTTGCGCCCTGCACGAAAGTGCATCAGGATCTCATTTGCGATCCTCACACCAAGGCGTCTTGGGGAGAGCGGCTTCCTCCGCACCATGCAGGATCACTTTGGCAGTTTCACCATTCCAGATCACCTTGGAAATCAAAAGACGCATGAGATTCCGCTTTTCCTCCACAGATAAAAGATCAAGGTCGAATTGCATAAGCGTATGGAGGACGTGTGCAAAGTCTGTCGGAGAAAGCTCACATTCTACAGCGGTGTGAGTGCGTGCCGCGATCTGGGAATCCAATGTAAGCGCAGTCTTGTGCAGGGCTTCGATCCGTGCTTGGATGAGGGAAGCGGTATCGCCGTGTGGAAAATCTGCCAAGGAATCAATGAGACCCTCTATTTTACGCTGTAGCTCTGCACGCTGTCGCTGTAGATCGGATAATACGTGGGCAGAGGGTTCCTTTTGTACCTGATTGTGCTGTTCCTGTACCTGTACACAGAATCGTTCCCAATCGAAGGGCAGATCATGCAGCACCTGCAAAACCTGTGCATCGAGAGCATTCCCATTGATATTGGGCGCATTGCACAGACTGCGTTTGCTGTGCGCTTTCTGCTTGCATACATAAGAATACAGGCGCGTGCCGTCCGGTGCCGTGCGCTGAGACAGCTTGGGGTACATCGGACTGCCGCACGCGCACCAAAGCAGTCCGGTGAGCAATGCAGTATTGCTTCTCGGTTTGCGGTAGGCATGGGAGCGGTTGCGCATGAGGGACTGCTGTACAGCGATCCACTGGGCAGAGGAGATGATGCCGGTGTGCTGTCCGACGGATACGATCCATTCACAGATGGGCAGTTCCAGCGTGGCACGTCCTTTTTCCTGATGGGTGCGGTGATAAGTCAGGATGCCGTGGATGCCGTCAAATGCACTGGGGGGCGCGGAAACCGTGGCATTTTGCTGTGTGAAATAGGTGTAAGCGTCCAAATCGGCAATCAGATAGACCGGATTTTGCAGGATGGCGCGAATAGAAAAACGGGTGAAATCACGCCCTGTTTTGGTTTTGATATGCTGGCGCAGGAGGATGGCTTCCGTCTGTGTCAGGGAGTCGGTTTGGGTGTAGAGGTCAAAGATCTTGTGTATGAGTTCCGCCTGTGCAGGGATCAGCTTGAGATGACAGGCGTGTTTTCGTTTTCCATCTATGGTGATGGATTCGATCTGTTCTGCGGTGTAGCCTGTTGGGGTGACACCGCCCAGCCAGCGTCCGGTCTTTGCAAGCGCGTGCATATTGTCGCGGATGCGCTCGGCAATGGTCTCGCGTTCCAGCTGGCTGAAAACAGATGCGATGTACATCATGGCGCGTCCCATCGGGTTTGCGGTATCGAACTGCTCCCGAATGGAAATGAAATCGATCTGCAAGCGTCCAAGCGTTTCGATGAGCTGGGAGAAGTCGCTGATGCTGCGGCTGATGCGGTCGAGCCGGTAGACGACAACCGCCTTGAACGCGTGTGCTTTTGCGGCGGTCAGCATACGCTGAAAGGCAGGGCGGTCAAGGCTGCCGCCGGAAAAGCCTTCATCTTCAAAAACCAGTGCATGTTCTGCATAGTCCGCACCGTAGGTCGTGCGGATATACGCGCGGCAAAGTGCGACCTGATTGGAGATGCTTTCCCCTTTGCCTGTGAAGCGGGATTTTCGGGAATAGATGGCGATGATATCTGCATCGGTCTGCATAGTGTACAGGCTCCTTTCTCTGGGAATCCATGAAAAATATATGCCGCATGGGGCGGTAAAACGACAAGGGGCATAAAAAGGGGGATGGATGGAATAGGATCGTGTCAGAGGGGGCGATCGAGTGGCAAAGCGCAAAGAAGTCTGTATTTGGGTACAAACACCGCAAACCGTGCAGGGCACACAGGAGCTGGGGCGGCGCATGGCAGAAGCACGCGCAGGCTATGTGCAAAGTGTAATAGACAAACAGCAGTGTTCTGCAATACAAAAGCAGCAGCTGCTGCAAGGCGTGATAGAAAATGTGCGGAAAAATGAAAAGGAAATGTTATGATATGACAAAAACAGCCTCTTATGCGATCGAATTCGCATGAGAGGCTGTTTTGATAAGGAGACAGGATTGGGCAGATTACACAAAATAAAAGAAAATAACATAGCATATTGACAGGAGAGAAAAACGTGATATAATTAACTTTGTTAACTTGTTGAAGGGAATTACAAGGAATGAAGGAGATCGATTGGCTCACTATGCTCGCATATCAACAGGAACTGCATCATCTCTCCAGAGCACTCCTGACCCAGAACCAGAAGCAGAACCTGACAGCCAGCGAACGCGAACTGCTGGCACGTCTTTTTCTGGAACCGGAGGAGAGTACACCACTTGCGCTCAGCCGCAGCACCGGCATGAAAAAAGAGGCGGTCAGCCGATGCCTGAAAAGTCTTTTTGAAAAGGAATGTATTCAAAAAGAAAAGCATCCCCATGACGAACGGAGCTATACGCTCTCGCTGACCGAGGTGGGACGGCTGGAGCTGAAACGCAGCTATGGCGCGATCTTGCAGCCGCTCTATGATCTGCGAAGAAGTATGGGAGATGACTTTGATATCTTATTTGAACTCATTCGTACCGCAAACACAACCATAGATAAGGTTAGGAGGTAAGTATCTTGCGATTTTATGATATGCTGCAATTAGATCCCGCCGTTGTGAAGTCGAAGATCCGTGCAGCGGAGACGGCTCAGGAGCGCCGCAAGCTGTGGAGTGCAATGGCACTGCGTTCCGTTTTGATCGTTGCATTTGCAATCGCTTTCATTGCACCGTTGGGAAAAATTTTTGGAGCAGAGAACAATCCGATGGCGGTTGCCCTGTTTTGTATCCTGCTTGCCATTCGTTTTGTAAATTTTGATTATTGTATCAAGGATTCCATGCTCACGCTGGGGGCAATGCTCACCATTTTGCTGGTGGCTCCGGTCGTCGCTTCCTATGTGCATCCGGCGATCGCTGCGTGTATCCATTTTGCCGCCTTTATGACCCTGCTGCTCATGACCGCAAACAGTCCGGAGATGGGCAATGCCGGTCTGTGTGGATTTTCCTATGTGTTCCTCAGCGGAAACCCTGTGACCGGTGTGCTGTTCTGGAAGCGTGCCGCGCTGACCTTGGTGGGATATCTCATTTGCGGCGTGATCTTTTATGTCAAGCACCGGAATAAGAATGTCGGGGTGCGTTTTCGTCAGATCGTTGGACAGTTCGATCTCTCGCAGGAAAAAAGCCGCTGGCAGCTGCGCATGGCATTGGGTGTCAGTCTGGTGCTGACCCTTGGCAATGCGATGCATCTGGAACGCTTCATGTGGATGGGCTTTGCCTGTGCCTCCATGTTATCCACCTATCCGTATTCTGTCAGCGTAAAAGAACGTATCTGGCAGCGTATTCAGGGTGTCGTTGCAGGCTCTGCCGCGTTCTTTGTCGTATATCAGCTCACACCGGATGCCGTACACGGTCTGCTGGGGCCGATCGGTGGTCTGTGTCTGGGATTCTGTGCGGATTATCGTTATAAGACGGCGATGAACTGTTTCGGTGCGCTGATGATGGCGGCTGGGATCTATGGCGTGCAGAATGCTGCACTGCTGCGAATCCAAAACAATCTGTTCGGTGTCATTTTGGCATTTGCCTTTATTTGGCTCTATCAAAAAATCGTGGACAAAAGATTCGAGATCGAGCCCATGAGTGTACAGCAGCCAACGACCGAGCTTTAATGGAAAAGAGCTTTTCGGAGAATATGTTCTCTGAAAAGCTCTTTTTGCTTGTGTGTAGAAATATCTGCATTTTTTGCTCGAAAAGGACAGCCATTTATGGTAAGATAAGGACGATGGCACACACTCCCGTCCGAGCACTTGGGGATATGTGGGGGTGTGCGCGAAATTTTGGGGAAAGCTGGGGGTATCTATGAAACGAATCCTTTTTTCTATCCTGTTGGGGGCATCTTTATTTGCCATGTCCGGTGCGGATGCACTGGAGCTGCCGCCCGATCGCACGATCCGTACAAACGAGTGGGCAGATGCAGAGCTGCAAAGCGTGTATGAAACCGGTGTTGTGGACGCGTATTATCCCTTGGGGGACGATTATATGGCATATATTTCGCGCGAACAGTTTGCACATTTGCTGGTGGATCTTGTGAGAAAGGCGGAGGATACTTCGCTGGAAGCAATGGCGCAGGCACTCGGTGTGTCTGTGATCGATCCGGACACGGCGGCATGGCAGCCGCAGCAGGTCGCAGGGGGCAGTTTTTCGGATACACAGGATCTGTATGTAGAGCTTGCGGCGCGAATGGGGATCGTGAAAGGATTTGAGGGACGGTTCCTGCCGCACGATCCGGTCATGCGTGCAGAAGCGGCGGTCATGTTCTATCGCTGTATGCAGCGGTTTGGGGCGGTCGATGCCAACCAGAAGCCAAGCGTGTTTTCTGACTATGCCGCAGTCCCCGACTGGGCACAGGAGGCGGTAAAGTTTGTTTCGGGACGCATCACACCGGAGGGACGCCTTGTGATGGGCGGCGCAGAGGGCAAGTTTGAGCCAATGGCATTTGCTACGATCGAGGAAATGCTCTTATCCGTAGGGCGTGCCTATGCGTCGCTTTCCGTGCCGCAGATATACCCTGAATGGCGGCATGTGCCGGAATACGAGCGCGTGACACTGGCGCTCACCTTTGGGGGTGATTGCACCTTTGGACGGCATCGCACTTCAGGCTATGGAAATTCGTTCGATGAAATGTATGCACAGCGTGGGCCGGCATATTTCTTTTCCGGCATCCCGCATTTCTTTGATGATGACCTCACCATGGTCAACTTTGAGGGGACGCTTACAGATGCCACAAGATATGCGAACAAGGCGTTTGTGTTCAAGGGGCCTGCAAAGTATGCGGATATTTTGCGGCATGGCAGCATTGACGTGGTGACCGTTGCAAACAATCATTCCTATGATTATCTGGAACAGGGCTTTCAGGATACCGTGCGCAATCTTTCCAGCCGTGTACAGGTATCGGGCTATGATGCAATGCCTGTCGTAAATGTAAAGGGTGTGAACATTGGCTTTGCATCCAATGTGGGCTGGACATTCGATGCAAACCAAAAGCGTTTTATTGAACGCGCGGTCGCGTCACTCAAAGGGCGAGGGGCGGATCTCATCGTGTTCAATTACCATTGGGGGATCGAGGGATCGTATCGCCACAATGGGACACAGGCGGCGATCGCGCATTATTGTATCGATCAGGGGGCAGATCTTGTGATCGGTCATCATCCCCATGTGCCGCAGGAGGTCGAGACCTATAAAGGGAAACAGATCGCGTATTCCTTGGGAAATCTGGTATTTGGCGGCAATCGAAATCCCAAGGAGAAGCGGTGTCTGATTTTCAGACAGAATTTTATCTTTGATTTGGTGAGCAGAAAGGTCGTGGACGGCTCATATCAGGCGATCCCGTACCGCATTTCTTCGGTCACATCGCGCAATGATTATCATCCGGTGCCGCTTGGATGATTTCCAAGATACCTGTGCAAAAAATGCACAGGTATCTTTTGGTATCAAAACAAGGGTCTGTCACAGAAATTGTATTCTGCGACAGACCCTTGTTGTGTCTGCCTCGTCGATCATGCTGTGATTTTGGCGTATCGGTCAGTATGCAGGGTATCCAGCATCCATGTATAAGGGGAGGTGATCCCGCCGGCAACCATGGAAAACAGTCTGGGGGTACAGCCGGAAACCAGTGCCACGCCCTGTTCGTTGCGCGTGACAGGCTGTTGCGTATTACGGCTTGCCACATTCCAGAATACGATTTCAGGCAGGGTATAGCCGTGCGATGCAAACAGCATGCGTGCCTGTTCAAAGTTTGTGCAGTCGGCGTGTTCCGTACAGTAGTCAAATTCCATATCGGATACGATATAGAGCCTTTGCGGCAATTCGGACTGCGGCAGCTTATGCTTGCAGGCGGTATCCAGAATGAGCCGAAATACACGTTCGAGATCGGTATTTGCCACCTCATTGAATCCGGCACAATATCGAACCTTTTGTGCGATATCGCTCCCCTTGATCTGCACCAGCTTTGGGTTTTGAGAAAAAGTAATGAAATGATCGTGGAATACGCCTTGATTGTGGGAAGCAAAATACAGACCGAGGGAGAGCGCGACGGCGGCAGGCGAGGGGGATGTGTCCATATACATAGAGCCGGAGCCATCGACCACAACGAGTGCATTTTCGGTCGTTCCGAAGGGTTCCAGTGCATTCCATGTGAGATCTATCGCCTTGCGCTCTGCGGCGGAGAGTGTCCGGCCATCCAGACAGGGGGCAATGATTTCATAGGGCAACAAGGCTCCGGTATGTAAGGTGGCTGTACCGTTCTGCACCTGCTCCAAAAACTGTGTATAGCGTACGCTGTCATTGCGAAGAAATGCCGCGCGGTATTTGAACATGGCTTTGGAGGGCTGCTTGGCATAGTCAAAGGAATAATCCATCTCGCGCAGATTGTTTTCCAAAATACCGATTTTTTTGCGCAGGCGTACCAGACATTTTCGGTACTGGGCATCGGTCATGCCGAGCGCGCGGGCAAGCCGTTTGGCATTTCGGATGGTGCGCGGATTGGACGCATTGACGGAGGGCAGCCACTTGGCGAGCAGGGATACGGTATCCTCGGCGGACAGATCGCGTTCGAGCTGTTCCCGAATGAGGCGCACGGCTTCCGGCTCGCATGCCGTCCCCATACATACGAGCAGATCGTCAAAGCGTCCGTATTCGGGCAGATAGGCGAGATTTTTTTGCACGGTTTCGGGCGTATCGTCTGCCAGAAAGCGCAGGATGGTGCGGAATACGCGGCGTTCTCCCAGTCCACCGCGCACGTCCCGCGCAAAGAACAGGGTCTTCATGGCAAGATCGGCGTTCTCTGCAAAGGCTTTCTGAAACCGCCGCAGGATATCGGCTTCCGGTGCTTGTCGGAGTGCGCCTACGGTGGCGAAGAAGTCCAGACAATCGGAATCCGTGGTTTCGTAGGTGACTGCGCCGTTTTCGGTCAGGGTATGATTGCACGCATTTTTCAGTTGCTGTAACATGGGGAGTACCTCCATTCGCTGCGGCGCAGGGAACAGGATTTATTCCGACGCCTTAAAGTTATAGATGGGCTTCAGGACTTCAACGATATCCACGGCCTCCCCGATCACATCGAGGATATCAGAGAGCGATTTATATGCCATGGGGGATTCGTCCAAGGTGGATGCATTGACACAGGTGGTGTAGATGCCTTCCATCGCCGTTTGATATGCGGCAAGATCGAGGGATTCCCGCGCCTTGGTACGCGACATGACACGACCGGCCCCGTGCGGTGCGGAAAAATTCCATTCCGGATTGCCTCTGCCTCTGGCAAGGATCGCGCCGTCCCGCATATTGATGGGGATGAGCACAAGTTCGTCCTTGTGGGCGGCGATCGCGCCCTTGCGCACGATGCGTTCTTGGGTATCGATATAGTTATGAATGGTGTGGAATGCCGTATCGGATGTCATACCGGTATATTCCAAGATGATTTCTGCCATGCGTTCCCGATTGCGTCGGGCAAACGCCTGACAGATCTCCACATCATGCAGGTAATCCGCCAGATAGCGTCCGGAAAGATCACAGAGGTCAGGGGGGATGGAAGATTCTTTTGCCGTGTATTGCTTTTGCAGGGCTTTCAATGCGGCTTGGATCTCATTCCTGCGTCCCTGTGCCTTAAAGGTGCGGATCAGTTCGTCTCTTTTGTCGAAGTAGTCCGCTTTGCCAGCGTGCAGATCGACTGCCAGACCCTGATAATATTCCGCGACCTGCTTTCCTAAATTGCGGCTGCCGGAGTGGATGATGAGATATTTTGTGCCATCTGCGGCAGTATCGATCTCAATGAAATGGTTGCCGCCACCCAATGTGCCCAGACTGCGTTCCAGCCGTCGGGACTGCTTGAGGTTGCGGTAGCAGCGCAGACCGGTCAAGTCGAACCGTTCCATGCGTCCCTCCCAGACTTGTCTTCCGCTTGGGATGTAATGTGCCGCGGCATCGACCTTGGCAAAGTCGATCTCGGTTTCGTTCAATTTGAGGGTGTACATGCCGCAGCCGATATCGACACCCACGATGTTTGGGACCACCCGATCGGTGATGGTCATGGTCGTTCCGATGGTGCAGCCTTTTCCGGCGTGTACATCGGGCATGATGCGGATCTTGGAGTCCTGCGTAAATTCGTAGTCACACATGCGGCGGATCTGTTCGATCGCTTCCGATTCGATGACGGACGCATAACAGATTGCCGTGTTGACGTTTCCTTTGATTGCAAGCATCAGACTGCTCCTTTCTTTTTTTGATACAAGGCACCGTTTGAAGCGAGATTCGAACTCGCGTAAGAGACGGAAGCCGTCTCTGCTTTTACCACTAAGCCATTCATTTTTGCTGTTGGTGCCTTTTCAAGATGCAGGTTCAAATTATAGGTTTGAAGATAGATCGCTGTATGCATCTTATGGAACAAGGTACGAAGAATGGGAAGATTCCTTGTGCTGCTGGCTGTACCTTTGGTGAGGTGGGGTTTCCGCACCTCATGTGGATAGTATACCCATAAGCACCAAAATTTGCACGGAAAAAAAGCTGCGAACTCATGGAAGTTCGCAGCGTTTCTGTGCGCGCAGGCGGTTTTGGATCAGTTTGCGGAAGCTCTGCGGCGCGATGACTTCGATATAAGGGCCGAAAGAGAGGATACGGATGACCAGCTCGGTCTCATCGTTTTGCAGATAGAAAAGGCGCAGGCGATAGTGCGTATCGTCGATCCGTTCCGCCTGCTTTTCAAAGTGCGCAAAGTGCAGCATGACGCGTTCGAGCGCATTCCGTTCGTCTGTGATGGAAATGAGCAGCTCCTTTTTGCGGCGGGGCTTGGGACGCTGCCGCCAAGGACCGTTTCCGGTGTAATCCGTGCAGGTCAGGACACGACCCAAGTTGAAATGCTCAAATTTACAGCCGTCTGCTACGATCCGGATCTTGTCATCCTTGAGGGAGTATTCAAACCCCTTGGGATAACAGCGCACCCCGATCTCTTTGCCATGCCGGTTGTGCATCGTCAGCTGTACGGGTCTTTTTTCGCGAATGGCAGATAGAATGAACCGAAAGTGCTCGATATAGGTGGGGTCGGTGAAAGGGTCCCCGTCGAGATATTGGTCATAGATCTTATAATCCGCGGGGGTGAACAGGGGCTCTGCATCGGAAAGTGCAGGGAAAGAGACATCGAACAGCGCGATCCTTGGATCCCTCTGGATGGCGCACAGCCATCGCTGTTCCAGTAGCGTCAGCGGACGGGTGGGCGAATGGTGCAGGATGGGTGTAAGGTCGGGGTGCATGAGCTGCCACTGACCGGATTTCAGTGCAGGGGGAATGGTGAGCACACTTTCCGAAAATGCATATTCCAGCACCAGTGCCTGCATTTCGCTTTCGGTCATGGGAGATTCCAGTGCTTTAGTCAGGATCTTTGTGACCGCATGGTAATAGGCAGAATAGAACTCGCTGAAAATCATATGGTATCCTCCGAAATGCCGTATATCTGATACATGGCGTCCAGATCCGCCTTCCATTTGTTTTCCGCTGTGCGGTTGGAAAAGCGGATGCTGATGATGCGGGAGAGATAGCTGCGGATCCAGGGCAGCATCTCGTTGGTGTCAAACACATCGGCGGTGTAGCGGTAATGCCGTGCGTCGATTTGGGTGACTGTGCCGCCGCGCTTTTCCCGCTCCAGCCGCTGTACGATGAATTGCTCGTGCTCGGCGATCTGGATCTCAAATTCTACATGCTCCAGATGCTTGAGACTGGAGCGGCAGTTGACGCCCCACATATAGGGTTCGGCGGCGGCAAGCTGTGTGCGCAGGGCATCGAACCGACTGCATACCTCCGCAGCCTGTATGTTGGACAGATAATCCAGCCGATAAGAAGTCAGACGGTTGGCTTTTTCATGAAATGCGATGAGGTGCTGCCGTCCGCTCTGGACGCTGATATAGATCTTGAGCGGAATGAGGCGAATGGTTTTGGGACGGTTGGAATGGCGACCCAGATTTGTGGCTGTGATCGCTCGCTTGGCGTGGATCGCATCGAATAGCCGCGCAAGGATATCGCTGTCGATCGCCTGTGTCATGTAGTGATGCTTGAAGGTAAAGGGATCGGTATGAGAAGGCAGTGCATCCTGCAAAAAAGAACCGATGACCCCACAGGGGGCGGCTTCACTGAAAAAGTCGATGATATCCGTAAGCGGCGCACGATCGAGGGTGGGAGCGCGTGCATATAGGAGCTGCCGCCCCTGCTTTTCTGTCCGGATCAATCCCTCCTCGATGTATTCTTTGAGCTTTTTCCGCACGGTGGATGCATCAAAGCTCAAAGGTTCCGGAAAGATACGCAGATAGGTGTCGATGTCCGACAGCAGTTCATTGAGGGATTTTTGGACAGCAGGGGTATGCAGGATATCGAACAGGATAAAGTGCAGGGTGATATCCCGATCGGTGAAGCTCTTTGCTTTCCACGCCTTATAGAAAGGATTGTGCTGCAAGGTGCGGCTGTCGATCGAGAGGAAGATGTTTTTTCCGTCTGCGGTCTGGCTCGATCGGATATGGTCGCCCAGCCAGCTTTCGATCCGACGGCGTTCATTGTCATAGGAACGCGCGCTTTTGAGATCGTATTCCGTGCGGCTCTTGAAGCCGTATACATAAAATTCGCGCAGGTAGGCGCGGATGTTCTCGAAATTTTTGATGAGCTCACGGTATGCCACGGGATCACTTCCTCGTTTTATTTGGAAAATATATGATTATTATGATACATCTATGTGAAAAGTGCAAGCATGTGCTGGTAAGGACTGCAAAATGATCGAAGGATCGGGGGACGCATGCCAGCTTGACAGTGTTTTTGGGATATGGTATCATGAGGTTGCGATTTTGGAAATCGTGCATACATATCTGTTTGGTTCCGTATTTTTGCAGCTGTTTCCAGGGGACGATCTGAAAAGTCGATTTTCACAGCGCATGGCATTTGCTGTGTTGAAAATACGCGAGATCCATCAAGGATCCCTGCGTTTTTTTGCCTTGCATCTGCCCGTGCACTGCGAAAAATTCGTCGATTTCTTTGGTTTCAGATACTTCTGAATGGATTCTATAGGATGGAAAAGAGTGTAGGAGAGCATGAAAGAATATTATGATATTGAGGTCGCAGGCTTGAAGCGCAGATTGCCGATCCTGCCGATCTCGGACAAGATGGCGATTGCAGCTTTTGTGATTTTGGGAGACTGTGAGATGCCCTGTGCGGCGGCAAAGGCCCTCAAAGATCAGGTGCCTGCGGTCGATTGGATCGTTACGGCAGAGACCAAAGGGATCCCATTGGCGCATGAGCTTGCCAGGCAGCTGGGGATGTCTTCCTATATCACTGCGCGCAAGCGAACCAAGCTATATATGCAAGATCCGATTTCCGTCACGGTGACATCGATCACCACGGAAGGGGAGCAGCAGCTTTGGCTGGATGGGGCAGATGCCGAGAAGATCCGAGGAAAGCGAGTCCTGCTGGTCGATGATGTCATCTCTACGGGCGAGTCCATTGCGGCAATCCGTGCGCTGACAGAAAAAGCCGGAGGGATCGTTGCAGGAACGGCGTGTATCCTGACCGAGGGAGACCCAAAAGATCATGAGGATGTGATCTGTCTGGGGAATCTCCCGTTATTTCCCATTGAAACAGAATAAAAGAAAAGGTGAGAAGATCATCTTTGACTGCATCCCAAAAGCATCTGCTGGAAAAATGGTCAAGGCTGACTGAGGATCAACAAGCTGCTGTATTTACTCTGATCGATAAGATGTAACAAAAGCCAGGATGAAGCACAAGCAGGTGCCTATCCTGGCTTTTTCATCTCTCAGTTTCATCGCTCAAAATAGGTGCAATTATGATTGATGAAATGAGTGATGTATGATAGAATAAAAGCAAAGAAATTTCGCAGGGAGTGAAGATATGGCAATTAAAAATCTTCCGTTTCGGATCACGGATACCATGATTGATCTGGTGGCAGAAATTGCAGAGCTGATGGGCCGGCTGACGGCCACCAATTCACTTTCCAGTAACCCTGTTCTCCGCAGGAACAACCGAATCCGGACGATTCACGGCTCCCTGGCGATTGAGCAGAATACCCTGAGCATTGAGCAGGTAACCGCCGTACTGAACGGCAAGCAGGTGCTGGCCCCACCCAAAGATATTGCCGAGGTGAAAAATGCATACGAAATCTATGAGAAGCTGGACCAGCTGGATCCCTACGCTGTGGACGATCTGCTGACGGCCCACGGGATCATGACAAGAGGACTGGTAGAGGGATCTGGTATGTTCCGCTCCCGGCCTGTGGGCGTGGTGGATCAGGAGGGCCATGTTATTCACTTTGGCACCCTGCCGCCCTATGTGCCGCATCTGGTGGAGCAACTTCTGGAATGGACAAAAAACAGTACCGTCCATATGCTGATCCGCAGCTGTGTGTTTCACTACGAGTTTGAGCTGATCCATCCCTTTGCAGCTGGCAATGGCCGGATCGGACGACTCTGGCACACCCTTTTGCTCTCCCGGTGGAATCCCCTCTTTGCATGGTTGCCCATTGAGTCCATGATTCATGACAATCAGCAAGTATA
>JARIAV010000009.1 GCA_029257685.1 Butyricicoccus sp. | reverse complement strand
TGCCCGTACCCAGCATATTCAGAAATCGCATGATCTCGTCCGATACAACATCCCACTTGGGCATTTCTGCTGCCTGCGGGATCCCGAACTGGGGTTTCCCTCCTGCATAATTGGGATCAGACGGCTTGATATTGGGATTTGTGAGGCCCTCCTGTCCCTGCTGGGTATTCTGCCCCTGCACGCTCTCCTGCTGCTGCGCCGTATAGTTGTTCTGCCAGATTTTGGTCAGTTCGTTCCGTTTCTCCAACGCTGGACTCTTGGTAAACGAGTCGATCTCCAGTTCTTCGGGCTGTTCGATCAGCTCCGGTATTTCCGGCGGATGCTCCACCCCCATTTGCTTGTCGATCTCGCTGCTTGCCCCCGGCTTCAGGATCTGCTGCTGGGCCTCCAGCATTTCCCCCTTACCGGACATTTGCGGCCGCTCCACAGGGAGCGGTATGTTTGGCCGTCCACTCTCCAGCTTCATCTGTGGCATCCCCCTTTCCATGCTTTATTTCACGCATATGGTTTATGTTCCTCTTGTTTCATCTCATCGATATGTGTACTGAATATCGTCCATTTTGCAGGAAAGTTAATGCCCGCACTCGTGATATCAAAATTCAAATCCATCCTCCGGCTCAGCCGATGCCTGCAGAGCAGATCTGTTCCCCCTGCCCCATGTGTGCCTTCTAACGCGGCATTTTCCCGATCAACAACATCTCTTTTGCATCTGTTATGGATCCATCAAATCAAAAAGCAGTTCCATGTCAGGAACTGCTCATCTCTTTGTTTCCATGTTGGGACGTATCTGAAAACAAAGCAATCGACGAATTTTTCACAGTGCGTGTACAGATGCAAGGCAAAAAATGCAGGAATCCTTGATAGATTCCGAGTATTTTGAACGCCGCAGATGTCATACACTGTGAAAAAGACTGAAATTTCGACTTTTCAGATCGCCCCCTGGTCAGCGCTCAAAGCATATGCCGAATGAAACGATCCTTCGCCCCAGCGCGACTGATGACAAACCGTCTTTTTCTGGAATCCAGTTTTTCTTTCAAGACCATGTTTCTTTTTATGATGGTCGGTTCTTTATGGGTGATAATATCCACGACCCGTTCCTGTGCAAAAATACCATAATGGGTATACTGCTTATTCGGCAGCGGGATCCCGTCCCATGTTTTCTGACAGAGTGCGAGCTGCGGAAGCTCTGCAAGCAGGGCAGATTGAGAAAAAACAGCAAAATATTTTCCTGTCCCGATCCTTTCGTCCCACCGCGCGCAAGGTCTGCTGCAGGTCTGGAACAGTACATAGTCCTCAAAGATGATTTCGTATGTACAGCTTGCATCTGCCATCACCGGACGACACCGTCCAAGCAATGCATCGACTGCTGGATCTTTCGAACCATATTCCGGTCCCTGCTCGCCCACCGACGCGAGCGAAACCATGATGTGCAGCGCACCTGCGCGGCTCTCCCACAGATGACGGATAAACGGCGGTGCCGCAGATTGGTCAAAGTCACTGCCAAACTCGATCATAAGCCCTTCCCCACTTCTTTTATGATGTTAGCTCTATTATAGCATACTGCACCGCAAAATTCTACACGATCCAGCAAGAAGCTCCTTTTTCTCCGTTCCTGCACTTCCTATGGACAGGATACCCCTTGAAAGCCCGAACTGCTGCTGACCATTTTTTACAAAAAACGGAGTTTTTATCACACGCCCCTTGAAAACATTTGTCGAAATATGTATAATATATTATATATATCGATAGCCATCATGCTATCAAAAAGGGGGATTCTATTTATGAAGCAAAAACGTTTGCTGTCCATGCTCCTTGCACTTGTCATGGTCATTGGACTTGCCCTGCCCGCAGGTGCAGTGCAGCTCAATATCCATGCACCATCCGCAGTCGTCATGGACTACCAGACAGGAGAGATCCTGTACGCCAAAGATCCTGACACCGCACGCGTTCCCGCAAGCATGACCAAGGTGCTGACCGCCTACATCATGTACGAAGAAATGGCACGCGGCAACCTCAGCAAGACCGATCTCGTCACCATCAGTCCACACGTTGCACAGATTTCGCGTGACCGCAGCTATCCCCAGCCCGTGCCGCTGAATGCCGGCGGGACCTATTCTGTCGATGAGCTGCTGAACCTCATCATGATCCCGTCCGCAAGTGCGTCCTGTATCGCCATCGCAGAGCACATTTCCGGCAGCGAACAGGCCTTCGTCAAGCGCATGAACGAGACCGCAAAATCGTT
The DNA here is from genome assembly GCA_029257685.1 of Butyricicoccus sp. Lineage (GTDB taxonomy): Bacteria > Bacillota > Clostridia > Oscillospirales > Butyricicoccaceae > Butyricicoccus. The sequence continues at coordinate 7,282 of JARIAV010000009.1, read as the reverse complement.
CGGCATGGACGCGACCTATTACAACTGCCACGGCGCACGCGTCAACTACATCACCGCCCGTTCCATGGCGATCCTTGTCCGCAAATTCATTCAGGACTATCCGGATATCCTGAACTACACGCGCAAATCGTCTTACAACTTCCGCGGACATACCTACGGAAACACCAACCATCTGCTCGATACCATGTATTATGAGGGTGCAGACGGCTTTAAGACGGGCACCATCGCCGCGGCTGGTTATTGCGTTGCAACCACGGCGACCCGCAATAACCGCCGGATCATTTCCATTGTCATGAAATCCAGTTCCACTTCTCAGCGGTTTGTAGATTCGCGCATCCTGCTGGACTACGGCTTTGCAGAAGTTGCACGGCGCGATGCTGCCCGCGAAAAGACTTACTTAAAGGAGCTCAATGTTCCAGCGCAGGCGATCCCGTATATGCCCATGCAGGTATCCGTTCAGATCGGCGGTGTCACCACGCCCTATACCTGTCAAGCCGAATGGACGGTCAATGGCAAGCCGGTTCCCAAATTTGTGAATCCGGCATCCCAGATCACCGACCGCAAGATCTCTACGCTGACCTATACCCCATCCGCAGATGAAATTGGAACGACGCTTTCCATTGGCTTCACCCTCAAATTCCCGAACGGCAAGACCGTAGAGCGCACGATGATGGTTCCAGTTGCCGAGAGCATGGAGCTTTCCGGTCAGCTCAATCTGCGCACGGCATCCGTTTACGGCGGACATTCGCTGAACGTACAGGGTACGATCACGTCTCAGCTCACGGTTCCCGAAATGACCCTGCCGGTACAGTGGGAATTGAATGGTATGCCGATCGCAGAGCCCAACACCGTTACCCTGAAAAACGGTATGGGGATCAGCACCGCGGACTTCGAGATCCCAACCAGCCTGATCGGAGAAAAGGCTGAGATCGCATTGGTCGTAGACCCGATGGGCACCTCTCCCCTGCGTCTGACTGCCGACATCAAGGTGGTCGATTAAGCGAACACCTTACACAAACAAAATACCCACATCGCAAAGAAATGCCGCCCCGATCGGGGCGGCATTTATTATCACACCTTGTATCTGCATGGCGGACAATTCTTCCCTCTATCAGCACCAGATCGCCATGATGAGTGTCCCAAGTAACATCAAAAACAGTCCCAGCAGGGATCGGCGCTTCATTTTCTCCTTTAAGAAGCAATAAGAGAATGCACAAGTCACCAGAATGCTCATCTTGTCGATGGGAACAACGATGCTCACGATCCCATTCTGAATGGCATCGTAATAGCATAGCCACGAGGCTCCGGTCGCCACACCGGAGAGTACAATAAAAAACAGTTCTCGACAATCGATCCGCCGGAGTTCAGCCTGTTTGCCCTTCATCCACACGATTCCCCATGCCAGAAGCAGAACGACCGAGGTACGAATTGCAGTCCCCAGATTCGACTCCACATCTGCAATGCCTACCTTGGCCAGTATCGAGGTCAGGGCCGCAAAGATCGCAGACCCCAGCGCAAAAACGATCCACTGATTCTCTTTTTGTTTCCCAGTATTCGCCTTTTCCCGTTCGATCATCAAAAAAATACCGAGCCCCAGCAAAGCAGCCGCAAAGAGCTTCAGAAAAAGGTGATAGGTCTCCCCAAAGCAAACGATTGCAAGGAGCACCGTCAGCAGTGTGCTGGATTTATCAACGGGGGGCAACCTGATTGACATCCGCCAGAGACAGCGCCTTGAAATAGCAAAGCCACGATGCACCTGTTGCCAGACCGGACAGGATCAGGAACAAAAACGATTTTGGCGAGATCCCCCCGATCGTATCCCACGATCCCACAACAAAAACCATGCCCCACGCACAGGCAAGCACGATGACCGTGCGCAGTGCAGTCGCCACATCGGAATCTGTTTTCCGGATGCCACATTTTGCAAGGACAGCCGTGATACCTGCAAACACAGCCGAGAGTACAGCCATAAAGATCCACATGATGATGCCTCCCATCTCCAATGGCTACCTCTCTGATTATAGCAAGTTTGACCGCAAGATACAAGGAGAGCCGCTCCACGCGCAAGTCCTCTCCTTCAAGCATCTTTTGTGCGGTGCACATACTTTGCGAGGGAGGTCATGTTTTTTATTTTTTCTGCTTCATCTGCTTTGCAAATTCACTGAGGTCATACTTTTTGAGCGCACGCTCCACAAGTTCCGGCAGCTTTTCCGGCGTACAGGCAAAGCAGGGAACGCCCATGTCCGCAATGCGCTTTGCGGTCGTCTCATCATAGTATGCCCGTCCCCCATCGGCAACGGCAAGCAGCACGATGACGGTGACGCCGCTTTCTTTCATCTCCCGTACATGATTCAAAAGCCGCGCACGGTTGCCGCCCTCGTCCAAATCGGAAATCAGGAAAAACAAGGTGTTGCTCGGGCTTTCTATGTACTTCCTGCAATAGCCGATGGATTTTGCGATATCCGTGCCGCCGCCCATCTGAAAGCCGAACAGCAGATCGACCGGATCCTGACACAGCTCGGTCAGATCCATGATCTCGGTATCGAACGCCACGACATTGGTTTTGACCGCGGACATGGATGCCAAAATACACGCCATGATGGAAGAATAAATGATGGATTCCCCCATCGAGCCACTCTGGTCGATATCCAGAATGACATTCCAGCGGTTGACCTTGCTTGCACGGTCGAAGAAGTACACACGCTCTGGAATGATCGTACCAAGCTCTGGGTTATAATTGCGCAGATTTCGCGCAATGGTATAGCGAAAATCGATCGCAGATGCCGCCGGCAAGGGGGAATGTTCGCGTTTATTGAGCGCGGCGACCACAGCACGGCGCATCTGCGATTCCATACGGCGGTTGATATCCTCCACGATCTTCTGAATGAATTTTCGCGCGGACTCCTTGGATTTTTTTGGGATCTGATCCTTGAGCATGAGGAGCGTGGATGCCATATTGAGATCAGGCTCCAGCTGCTCCAAAAGCTCGGGCTCGAACAAAAGCTGCTTGAGTCCCTTGCGCGTGATGGCGTCATTCTGTACGATCGCCACCATATCAGGATCGAACAGGCTGCGGATATCGCCCAGCCATTTGCTGATATGCGGTGCAGAAGGGCCTTTGCCTGCCCCCCTGCCTGTACTGCTGCTCTCACCGGACAGACCGCCGCTGTAGATCTCCGCCAATGCTTCGTCCATGAGCATCTGCTCTTTGGACAGTCCACCCATCCCCATTCCGGAAAAATCCTCCTGTGTCTCGTTTCCCAAAATGAGCCGCCAGCGTGTCAGCTGTTCCTTTTCCATGAAACTGCCCCCTTTCTTAAATATCGCCAAAGTCGAAATCGTCCAAGCCCTGCAAAAGCTCCTGCTCGGCTTCGGTCGTCTCTGCCATCAGGATCTCTGCCGCCTGCTCCGGCTGTACGCCCCAGATCTCGCCCAGATTTTCCGCGATATCGCTCTTTTCATTTGCAGTAAAATCCGCAAACGCACGACGCAGGAACACAAGGGCACGCCGGAATTCGATATCGTCCAGTGCTTGCAGATAGCTGTCCAGTTCCCGCCACAGGGACAGACGCATGATGAGTGAATAACGGTTTTTCTTCGCCAGTCCCTCGAACCAGCCTGCGGCAAGGTCGGCTGGAACGCCCTGAGACAGACGGATGGAAACCTCCGTTGCCAGCTGGCTTTCGCTGACCAGTCCCCGCTCGATCAGGGTCGCCATTGCAAAACCAGAGCATTTGGTGTTGAGGTCGTCGCGCTGTGAAATCTGCGTCAGCACCTCCACCCAGCGGCTTTCCTCTAGAAAATCATGGTCACGCTGTACATGGTTGATGCGCTCGATGCTCTCCATGATCTGCACCGATGCTGCATCATCACAGCTGCACGCCTCCTCCATCGTAAGACAGGCACGCAGATAGAGCTGCGACAGCAACGGCACGATGGTCTGGGTCGGGAATTTGCGCAGGTCGCCATATCGAATGACATGGGACAGGCGCACGGCTGTCTTGGAGACTGCCTCGGCTGCCGCTGTATCTACAGACAGCCGCTGCAATGCTTTGAGCGCATGGTCTGCCGCCGCCGGAACGCCGCACAGGAACGCATCCTCAAAGACCTCTGCCGCCTGTGCAATATCGGCTGCCTTGTCCGCACGTTCCTTGAGGGCAAAGGAAACCGCCGTCTCGATGGTCTCTCCCATGAGTGCCGCTTCTACCAGCTCGATCTCGGTCTCAGGTGTCCAGCGCAGGATCCAGTATTCCCCCCAGTTGGCACTCGTCTGTCTGCTTGCCTGTGGTTCGCCGAACTGTACGCTCAGCACACGCAGCCGATGCAGGAAAAAGGAGCGGTTCAGATCGAGAAACGCAGATTTTTCCGACTTGACGCGCAGATTTTCGCGCAGATCGAGATCGAGCTGCTGTGCCTCGACCGTATGATATTTTTCCAGATGCAGGTCTTTGAGCTGGCGGTAAAAATCGTCCTGAATGGAGGTACGGCTGACCCCGTCAGGCAGTCTGCCGATCCGTGTTCCGATCTCAATGCGTGCCGCCCCAACCGAGATCTCCGCGAAATTCCCATGCCCGATACAGGTCACAGCCGCGTCGCGCAGATCCTCCAGCACCGGATACCGGCTGCCACGCAGAACCGCAAGCGTCTGCGCCAGCCGCACTGCCTCGATGACCTCAGCCGCTGAGGTGAGCTGTCCCTGCTGTCTCTGCTCCCCTGCCAGTCGGGTCAGGTATTTGTACGCGATCTGCATGGGGTCGCCTTTGTGGATGGCATCCCAAAGCAGTTCAAAATAAGCCGGTGCCTGATTGCCTGCGCCATAACCCGAACGCTGGGACAGGCGATAGTAGGAATACGGCATCAAGGTCGTGCTCGCAGGCACACGGGGCAGGGCTTTCACCTCCGCATCGGTCATCGGTTCGCAGGTCTGCAAGCCCTGTACATGGAACGCGCCGCAGACACAAAATACCTGACCGGCTGCCTGTCCCTCAGTGATGACGCGCTTCATATACGCCTCACGCACCTGATTCTGTGCAGTGCGCTCCCTGCTGTCCTCCGCGCTGTTGCGCAGCTCCACGCCGAAGGTCTCCGCCGCCTGCCGATAGTTTTCGCTCAGCTGCTCGAACCGACGCTCCCAAAAGGTATCATGCGATTCCCCCAGCAGCAGCTCCAGATCTGCATAGACCTGTTCGGTCGTCCTGCCTGCGTCCTCCTCCTCGGCTTCCGTCTCCTGTTCCGCGCGGACGGCTTCCGCTTCATAAAACGCCAGAAACACATCGGACGGCAGATCCATGAACCGACAGGGCACTTTATGTTCATGCGCCCACAGCATCGCCTGATATTCGGGCGAATACACCGCAAACGGATACAGGATGGTATGTACCGGTGCTTTCTGCGTGTACGCAAGGATCGCCGCCGGAAGCTCGGTCTGCGCATGGCACAGCCACTGCATCTGTTCATTGAGATCAGACGGCCCCTCGATCAGCACCAGATCGGGCTGTACGCGGTCGAGCTCCAAACGCACATGGTGCGCCGCCGCAGGAGAAAGATGACGCACCCCAAAATAGACAGGTGTTGTCATCGTCAGTTCAACTCCTTGCACGCCTGATAGAGCGGTCTCCATGCCGCACCACGTTTTTTCATGACATTTTCAAGGTATTCCTTCCAGCAAACGCCGTCCTTGTCATCGTCCTTGATGACCGCGCCCTGTAAGGCTGCCGCAAGATCGGTCGGTGCGATCTCACCGCTGCCGAAGCTGCCTGCAAGTGCCATTGCATTGGTCAGGAGCGAGATCGCCTCCGCCGTGGACAGGACACCGCTCGTGGTCTTGAGCTTCTGCTTGCCGTCCAGCGTCGTTCCGTTGCGCAGTTCGCGGAAGATGGTTACGACCTGCTCGACCGTATCCTGCTTTGGCATACTTGCATAGAGGTCAAGGCTTGCGGAAAGCTGTCCCACACGGTTCTGCACGATCTCCATTTCGCTTTCCAGACTTGCAGGCGCAGGCAAGATGACGATATTGAAGCGGCGTTTGAGTGCCGCGGACATATCGTTTACGCCCTTGTCGCGGGTGTTTGCGGTCGCAATGACGGAAAATCCCTTTTGTGCAGGCACTTCTACGGCAAGCTCGGGCACGGCAATGCGCTTTTCCGACAGGATGGAGATGAGCGCGTCCTGCACCTCGCTTGCACAGCGCGAGATCTCCTCCACACGGGCGATCGTGCCGGTCTCCATCGCATGATAGACGGGGCTTTTCACCATTGCCTCCGGACTTGGCCCCTTGGCGATGAGCATGGCATAGTTCCATGAATACCGGATCTGTTCCTCAGTCGTGCCTGCCGTGCCCTGTACGACCTTGGTGGAGTCGCCGTTGATCGCCGCAGCAAGATGTTCACTGAGCCACGACTTCGCCGTACCCGGTTCTTCGATGAGCAGCAGGGCGCGGTCGGTGACAAGGGTTGCAATGCAGATCTCCACAAGGCGGCGGTTGCCGATGTATTTCGGGGTGATCTCCACACCGCCGACCTTACCGCCGCAGATATAGGTCAGGACGGACTTGGGTGACATACGCCAGCCGGTCGGGATGGGATCTTTTTCCGCAGCGATCAGCGCGTCGATTTCATTCTGGAATAACTGTTCTGCCGGTAATCTCTGTACGGTTTGCATCTTCATATTCTCCTTTGCTGCTTCTTTTGTCGCTCTATTTGCATGTACACGGTTTTGTGTAAACACTTTTGTTTCAGTTTTTATCCCTCTGCCGGTAAAAATCCGTTCTCCTTCAGGATATCCGCAATGATCTGATCGCGCTTGCTGCCATCCGTTGCCGTGGAACGATAAAACGCCACAACGCGCCGTGCTTCCTCTACGGTGCGCTCCCTGCCCAGCAGATCCTGATACACAGTAAACATATCCCGAATATCATATTCGGAAAGATTATAGCAGGACTGGCACTGTGCCACCAGAATATTCTCAAACGTCTGCCAGCCATACGCGATCATACGAGAAAGCAGAGTATGCAGAACGCCTGAATAGTAACTGCTCTTCCGCACGGTACACGCTTCTTGATAGAAATACGCGCCGGCGCGCTGCTTCCACTCCTCGGGCATGGTTTTGGGATCGATCCGCGTAAACAGATCATCCCAGCCATTTCTTATGAATGTCCCGATCCAGCGCACATCCAGCGGCTCTTTGATGGGACGCTTCAATTCCCGATAGCCTCCAATGGACAAGGCGTATGAATCGTTGATCGTGCGTGTCACAAACAGTCTGCCTGTCTGTTCCTCCTGCG
>JARIAV010000311.1 GCA_029257685.1 Butyricicoccus sp. | reverse complement strand
CGGTGCGACTGTGACATAGGTATGATCTTTGGGGATGGAAAGCACACGCCGCGTTTCCAAAGTACCTTGCCGGATCCGTTCCTTGCCGTGGAAGTTGGAGGGGACTTCCTGTTTCCATTCGTATCCGCTCCCATTGGTAGCCCGATAGGTCAGGATGTATACCGTGCGCGTGGTATCGCGTGCGCTGTGCGAATGACGGGAGCGGACGGCTTTGACCTCGACCTGTGTAGGAAACACCTGATGGGGCGCAAACTCCATGACACCTTCGTCAACATAATCACTGGCAGCGTGCAGCGTGGGCAGAGCTTTCAGAGACACGAATACACCGGCAAACGAGAGGATCAGCAGGAAGATAAAAAACAGACCTTTATTTTTGAACACGAAAAATCCTCCGTTCCAATACATTTTTTGAAGCACTTGTTTTTCTCAGTATAACACAGAAGCCCAAGCTCTGCCAAGAAGCGCGCCGTAGCTTTTTATGAGAGTGAAGCCCGGAAAAACAGAGGGAGAAACAAAGTGGAATTCCCCTGTGTTTTACTATGAAATATGAGGTGTTGTTTCAGTTAAAACTTTCCCTGCAATGTGGGGATCTGGTGTATTTTTTTGAACAATGAGGAGAAAAATTTCCACTTTGAATGGTTAAAATCACAAATTAAATTTGTATAAGTTGTATGATTTTTACAAAAATAAAAGGTGTTATATAATCAAGTTGACAGAAAATGGAATTGGGTTTACAATGAGTCTCAGAAGAAACGCATTTCATAAATGACATAAAAACAGGGGGAATTTTCATGAAAAACAAACACCGCATTGCGCTTGTGGGCGTCTCTACGGCCATCGCAGCAGGAACATTGTTTCCGATGGGTGTTCCCAATACCGCAGATGCTGCTGAGCGTACTGTGTTTCAGGGTGACGAATGGAACAATCAGGTCGCGGTGACTGCGGTCAACAAGGAGAAAGCAAGAAGCACATTTTATCCGTATCCTTCTGTAGAATCTGCAAAAACACAGAAGAAGGAAAAAAGCGAATATTATAAGCTGCTCAATGGTACATGGAAATTTCAGTATTCTGAAACCATCGAGGGCAAGCCCACCGATTTTGAAAAGCCGGAGTTCAATGATTCCGGATGGGACGATATCACGGTTCCTTCCTCATGGCCTGTACAAAAGAACAAGGACGGTACATTCAAATATAACAGCCCGATCTATGTCAATACGACCTATCCTTGGACATACACAGAAGATCTCAAGCCGGGAGAGGCACGCATCAAGGGCAATCATGTGGGCACCTACCGCACAAAGTTCACGCTGGACCCCAAGTGGAAGGATCGCGAGGTGTTCCTGAATTTTGAGGGCGTGGAGTCAGCATTCTATCTGTGGGTCAATGGAGAAAAGGTCGGATACAGTGAGGATTCTTTCTCCCGTGCGGAGTTTGATATCACACCCTTCCTCAAAGAGGGCGAGAATACCATTGCGGTTCAGGTCTATCAGTGGAGCGACGGAAGCTGGCTGGAAGATCAGGACTTTATCCGTCTGGCAGGTATTTTCCGCGATGTGTATCTGACCAGCAAGGGCGCGGCAGAGATCCGCGATTTCAAGGTAGAGACCGATCTGGACGAGCAGTACCAAGACGCAAAGCTGTCCGTCAAGACTTCCCTGAGAAAATTCAAGGATGCTGAAGGCGCGGCATACCGTGTGCAGGCACAGCTGTTTGACGCAAAGGGCAAGCCGGTTTCGCTGAGCGGCATGGAAGCACCGGTAACTTTTGCACAGGACGAAGCGGAGATCACGCTGACTGCGGATGTGAAGAATCCGGAAAAGTGGTCGGCAGAAAAGCCCAATCTCTATACGCTGGCATTGTCCCTGTATGATGGGGATCGCGTGGTAGAGGCGACTGCCATCAAGATCGGCTTCCGCGAGATCGAGATCGCAAATAAAAATTCGACGGATGCACATATTCTGGTCAATGGACAGAAACTCAGTATCCGCGGCGTCAACCGTCACGAAATGGATCCCGATCTGGGACGTGTGCCCACTGAGGAAATGATGCGCAAGGATATCGAGCTGATGAAGCAGAACAATATCAATGCCGTTCGCACCTCGCACTATCCAAACGATCCGCGCTGGTATGAGTTGTGTGACGAGTATGGCCTGTATGTGCTCGATGAGACAAACAACGAATCCCACGGGCTCATGGAGCAGGGCATCAATATCCCCGGTACGGGAGAGGACTGGAAAAAGGCACTGCTCTACCGCATCGAGAATGTCGTTCAGCGAGACAAGAACCACCCCTCCGTCATCATCTGGTCGATGGGCAACGAGGCCGGACAGGGCGAAAATTATGGCGCAGGCAATGAACTCATTCACAAGATCGATCCGACAAGGATCACCCATTATGAGGGTGATAATCAGTATGCAGACCTTCATTCGGAGATGTATGCGCGTCCCATGACCGTGGAATATTTCGGGCAGACCTCCAAAAAACCGTTCCTGCTGTGTGAATATGCGCACGCAATGGGAAATTCTGCCGGAAATATGGTGGATTACTGGGACATCATCAAGAAATATCCCAACCTGACGGGCGGCTTCATCTGGGACTGGGTGGATCAGTCCATCAATACCAATACGGCACCGGTCGTGACCTATCCGGAGGCGAGCATCCGTGGGATGCGCTATGACGTATGGGGCGACAAGCAGGCGGAGGGTGCTTCGGGAAAGGGGCTTGCAGGCAAGCTCTATATCCATGCAGATGACAAGCTGCGCATCAAGGGGCCGTTCACGCTGGAATTTCAGGTCAAGGAGAACGAGAACATCGAAGGTCGTTCCCGCATGCTGGGCATGAGTGAAGGCGTTGTGGCGATCAGCTCACAGACTGATAAGGAATCGCCCTCCGGAAAGTCGATCGCGGTCAGCATCAATGCCGGAGAGGGGGCAAAAGTCGTTGCAAAGACTCCCAAGGACTGGTTCGGCACTTGGCATAAGATCGCGGTGGTGTATGACGGTGCCAAGGTGAAGGTCTATATCGATCAGCAGCTGGCAGGAGAAAGTGTCTGTGTCATTCCGGACGGCAGCTTTGATGCAGGAAATCTGATCGTCGGCGCGACGACCTACAAAAGCTCCCGCGTATTCAGCGGTACCTTTGATGAGATCCATCTGGTTTCCAAGGCGCTGACACAGGAGGAGCTGTCGGGTACGCGCAAGGAGGATGATACCGCGGTATTCTGGTTCGACTTTGAGAAGGGCAAGGAGACCCCGCGTGATCAAAAGACGCACTTTGCTTACGGCGGCGACTGGATGGACACACCGAACAACGGCAACTTCTGCCAAAACGGACTGGTGTTCCCCGATCGCACCATTCAGCCGGAGCTGCTGGAGGTCAAGAAGGTCTATCAGAATGCTGTGATGCAGTATAAGGGCGACAATACCGTATCGGTGCATAACGAAAACCTGTTCACCAATCTCAATGAATATACGATGATCTGGCGCCTGACGGAGGACGGCTACAAGATTCAGGAGGGGAAACTGTCCGTAGATGCCGAACCGCTCGCACGAGCAGATGTAAAGCTGCCGATCAAACCGTTTGAGAAGAAGGCGGGATCGCAGTATCATCTGACCTGCTCGTTCGTCCTGAAGAACGGTACATCGTGGGCAAAGGCTGGTCATCCGGTCATCGAGGAGCAGTTCGACCTGTCCGAGCAGCAGACGGTGCAGGCGGAAGACCTCAAGGCACTGGACGCCGTGACGCTGGAAGAGGGCGACAAGGTATTTACAGCCACTGGCAAGGATTTCAAGGCGATCGTTGATAAGCAGACCGGTGCGCTGACCTCGTATAGCTACAAGGGCAGTGAGCTGCTCGCTGCGCCGCTGGAGCCGAACTTTGGACGTGCGATGAATGACAACGATAAGGCGGCAGGTCCTATGGCGGAAATGGCGCAGGAATGGAGTGCTGCGGGCAAGAATCGCACGGTGGAGAAGATCACCTCGACAAAGCTGGCGGAGGGCGCGATCCGGATCGATGTCACCGGAAAGCTGGGCAATCAGGTACCCTATGCAGCCGGATATGTCATCTATGGAAACGGGGATATCTCGGTGGAAAATCAGATCAAGCCGTCGAGTCAGTATGACGTGATCCCGCTCGTAGGCACGATCATGAAGGTGCCTGCAAAATACGATCATATCACATATTTTGGCAGAGGACCGCATGAGAACTATATCGACCGCAAAACCGGCTCCTTCAAGGGCATCTATGAAACCACCGCAGATGACCTTTATGTTCCGTATGAGGTGCCGAGCGAGACAGGAACGCGAACCGATGTCACTTGGGTCGCATTGACGGACGATCATGGAAACGGCTTCATGGCAAGCGCACAGAAGGGCTTGGAATTCAACGCGCTGCGGTATACCGATGAAGAGCTGTCCAATACCGTGCACGCATACGAGCTGGAAAAAGATGACAGCATTTCCTTCAAGGTCAATATGGTGCAGCAGGGCGTGGGCGGCGATACCTCTTGGGGCGCATGGCCGCAGGAACAGTATCTGGTGCGTGCGAACCGCTCGTATGAATACGAATACCGTCTGCATCCTGTGACGGGCTTTACCAAGAAGGCGGCGACTGCGGACAGCAAGAAGGTCTATACCGATGGCACCATTCAGGACATCATGATCGATGGGGTTTCCATGCATAAGATCTATCTGGGGAATGCATTTGACCAGTTCTTCAAGGAACGCTATGAATATACAGTGGGATTGCCTGATGGGACGATGCCCAAGATCACGGCTGTTCCGGTCTCCGACGATGTAAAGGTGGATGTGAAAATGCCGGAGCAGTTGCCGGGCGATGCCGTGATCCATGCCGTCAACGGCTTGGGCAGAGAGCAGACCTATACCATTCACCTCAAGAAGGAGGACGTGGTCTATGCAAGCGATCTCGAATGTACGGCAGCGACTGCATGGGGGCAGTTTGTGAGAGACCGTTCGCTGTATCGCTCCAAGATCCATTTGCTCGATGAGGGTGGAAAGGTCAAGGAGTTTGAAAAGGGACTGGGCGGCTGTAAGACCTCCAGCATCGTATTCGATATCAAGGATCAGGGCTTCAAGCAGTTTGAGACCTATGTCGGACTGGATCAGGACGATCTGGAGAACGATACGACCTATGTAAAATCTTTCGAGATCTATGTAGATGGGAAACTGAAGGCTTCGACCGGTGAGATGCATCCAAAGACCCCGATGAAGAAACTGGTGGTAGATGTGACCGGGGCAAGTGAAGTGAAGCTTGTTGCGACACCCGATATACAGTCCAATAATATTTATGTATTTTCGAATGCACCTGCAACATGGGCAGACGCAAAGTTTGTACGCTGAATCAAAAACACACCAAGGTCACAGAGACCTTGGTGTGTTTCTTTTGCTCCGGTTTATGCGCAGTGCGCAGTTTTGAACTCAGTTGCAGCCGCAGGTGTTACCGCCGCAAGTGTTACCGCCACAGGTATTGCCGCCACAGGAATTGCTGCCGCAGCTATTGCCGCGATTCGTGTTGGTTCCGCCGGTGCAGCCGCAAGAGCCGCCCTGCTGTGCGCGCACAGCCTGTGCAGCTGCTGCATTGCACTGCTGGATGCGCTCACGGTAATCATGCTCCTTGTAAGGCGGGAAGAATTCCTCCACAGGGAGTTCAGAGGGAGAACAGCCCGCTCAGCTGGCCCGGCCACCCTCCCTCCCTCCCTCCCAACACAGGTTGGAAGGACCCCCAGGAGAGAAACAGGGAGCTACTCACAGGAGGACCGGCACTGCCACGAGCACCTTTGGGTCCAGGAGCACCAACGTTACCCTGGAGGAGAGCACAGCGCCCTTAAGCCTGGGCTGGTCCCATGGCCAGGCCCTCTTGCCCTCAACTCCCCTTCCCTGTGACCTTGGACACCTG
>JARIAV010000301.1 GCA_029257685.1 Butyricicoccus sp. | reverse complement strand
CAGGTGTCTTTTTGATGAGCTGGTGCCGATGGCCGGACTCGAACCGGCACGGGTTGCCCCGCCGCATTTTGAGTGCGGTACGTCTACCAATTCCATCACATCGGCGTCTTAATCAGTATAACAGAGGCGTTCCCAAAATGCAAGATATTTTTCGGCAAAAATGGAAAATTCATTGTCAGAGGGAAGACTTGACAGAAGCTCTGTGATATGTGAGAATGAGATAATAGGGTATATATGCCCAATCTAAAGAGAGTTTATAAGAGGAAAATAGATATGACGAAACAAGAACGTGTGCTGGAGATCATCGAACGCCTGAAACGGGAATATCCGGATGCGACCTGCACACTTGACTACAATGAAGCATGGAAGCTGCTCGTCAGCCTGCGCCTTGCGGCACAGTGTACAGATGCACGGGTGAATGTGGTGGTGGAAAAGCTCTATGAAAAATTCCCTGATGTAGATGCACTGGCGGCGGCAGACGTAGAGGAGATCGAAAAGATCGTGCATCCCTGCGGCTTGGGGCCGAGCAAGGCGCGTGATATCAGTGCGTGTATGAAGATGCTGCGCGACGAATACAATGGAGGCATTCCGGAGACCTTCGAGGAATTGCTGCGCCTGCCCGGTGTGGGCAGAAAGAGCGCAAACCTTGTCATGGGGGACGTGTTCGGAAAGCCTGCCATCGTCACCGATACCCATTGTATCCGTCTCGTGAATCGTATGGGTCTGGTCGATGGCATCAAGGAGCCCAAAAAGGTCGAGATGGAGCTTTGGAAGATCGTTCCGCCTGAGGAGGGCAGCGATTTCTGTCACCGTCTGGTGTTCCATGGGCGTGATGTATGCAGCGCACGCAAAAAGCCGGATTGTGAAATGTGCTGTGTGCGCGATCTGTGTCCGCAGATCGGGGTATAAAAAAGTACGATACAAAGAAAACAGAAAGAGAGGGGATGCACTTGGCGATCAACAAACACATGCGCGCAGCACTGCGGGTGCTGTCTTATCCAGCGGCGATGGAGCTGGATAAGGTCTACAAGGTGGAACGCGCCATCTATCAGTTAAAAGCACCGCCCTTGTCTGCCCTGTATCGGCACTGGGATCATAAGATCGAGTCCGTAGATGGGACCCCGATCCGTGTGCGGATCTACACGCCCAGGCAGCAGACCGATCACCGCGTGCTGCTGTTCTTTCATGGCGGCGGCTGGGTATTGGAAAATGTCGATACCTACAATCAGGTATGCAAGGCGCTGGCAAAGGCGACCGGCTGCCGTGTGGCTTCGGTCGAGTATCGCCGTGCGCCGGAGCATCCGTTCCCGATGGGGCTGGAGGACTGCTATGCCGCGGCGAAGGCGATCTATACCGCGGGCGCACAGCTGGGCACACACGGCGCGGAGGATATCATCCTCATCGGAGACAGTGCTGGCGCAAATCTTGCGGCGGCGGTGTCCCTTTTGGCGCGTGACCGCGGAGAATTCACGGTCAGTCAGCAGATCCTGATCTATCCGGCAACCGCTGCAGACCATTCGGAAACGTCCCCATTCCCGTCTGTACGGGAAAATGGGGAGGGCTATCTGCTGACCGCCTTTCGGGTGGAGCAGTTCATGCGGCTGTATGCAGGCATGGACGATTCCGCCTATCAGAACCCCTATTTTGCGCCGCTTTTGATGCAGGATCTCAGCAGACAGCCGCGCACGCTGCTCATTACAGCAGAATATGATCCGCTGCGCGATGAGGGGGAAGCGTATGCAAGGGCACTTGCAGAGGCGGGCAATCCGGTGCGGTGTGTGCGGATGGCAGATGCACTGCATGGTTTTCTTTCTCTGCCGTCCCGTTTTGTGCATGTAAAGCGTACACATGCACTGATTCGAGAATTTTTGGGAGATGAAATGAAATGCGCAGACAGCAAAAACCAGAATGGTACCGCCTCGACAACGCGGCGAAAATTTTCCCGCCGACGGTTCACGGGCCGGATACCGCAGTCTTTCGACTGACCTGCGAGTTGAATGAACCGGTAGATCCGGAGATCCTACAGCGTGCGCTCGACCGCATGGTGTCGCAGTATCCCAACCTGTCCACCGTGCTGAGGCGCGGTGTGTTCTGGTACTATTTGGAGCGCACGAGCCGCCGCGCAAGGGTCGTGCCGGAGCATACACCGCCCTGCGCGCAGCTCTATCAGGACAGTCGCTCGTCTCTTTTTGAGGTCAGCTACTGGAACAATAAGATCAATTTCGATGTGTTTCATGTGGTGGCAGATGGTGCAGGTGCGATCGAGATGCTGCAAACCCTCGTGACCGAGTATGTCACGGAGGCGCATAAGCTGGGCATCGAGCGCAAGCCCAAGGCGGCTCTGGATGAACGCATGGAGGACGGGTTCCAGAAATATTATAAGACAGAGACCAGCAGCACGGGAACGGCACAGAAGATGCATGCCTATCGCCTGCCCCATCGGGGCAAGGAGCTGTTTGTGTTCGAGGGGGTGTGCGAGGTCAAGGATGTCCTGCTGGTCGCGCACGAGTATGAAACGACACTCACCGTATATCTGGCGGCGGTGCTGTTTCAGGCGATCTATGGGGGAATGTATGTGCGTGACCGCAAAAAGCCGGTCGTCGTGACCGTTCCGGTCGATCTGCGCAGCTATTTTCCGTCCCATACGGCGCGGAATTTTTTCAGCATCATCCGCGCATCATACGATTTTTCCGAACGAACGGGTTCATTTGCGGATATCATCGAGCAGACGGCGGCAGTCTTTCAGCGCGAGCTGACCGCCGAAAACCTTGCAGCGCGGCTCAATTCGCTGGCGGCACTGGAGCATAATTTCCTGCTGCGCCCCATTCCGCTGTTCCTCAAATATCCGGCACTTTTTGTTTCAGGAAAACTGTCCGATTTTGGAGAAACCGCGGTGCTTTCCAACATTGGCCGCTTCCAGCTTCCGGAGGAGGTACAGCCCTATGTGAAGGGCTTCGGTGTGTTCGTTGGAACAGATGCCTTGCAGCTGTGTACATGCAGCTACAACGGCAGGCTGCATCTGGGCTTCACCACAACGATGCGTGATCCGGCAGTGATCCGCCGCTTCTGCAATCGGCTGACAGCGGACGGCATCCAGCTGGAGATCCGCAGCAATACCATGTACGGGGAGGAGAAGTAAATGCAGTATTGTCCATTGTGTCAGGTCAAGGTGGCAGGGCATAAGCGGTGCTGTCCGCTCTGTGAGGGAGAGCTGCTGGGGACACCGGAGCCGGAAACCGAGGTGTTCCCGCGCGTGATCCCACCGCATAAGCTGGCACGCATTGCGCGGCGCATCATCACGCTTTGCCTGCTTGTGGTGGTGCTGGGCTGTGTGCAGGTGGAAAGCGTATGGCATCCGAGCAGCAACTGGCCGCTCATCGTCATTGCGGCGGTCACCTGTCTGTGGCTGTCCGTTATGCTGGGGATTTCCAGAAGGCGTTTGCTGATGCAGAACATCACCTGGCAGGCGATCCTGTTTTCGGGCTTGTCGGTCTTATGGGATCATGGTACAGGCTGGCGCGGCTGGTCGATCGAGTGGGTCATTCCCATCCTGTGCATTTCCGCACTCGGTGCGCTTTTGCTGCTCAAGCTGATCCTGCGCGTGCCGATGGTAGATGCCGTGGCATGGCTTGGCACGCTTTCCGTGCTTGGCTGGATCGTGCCGCTGCTGCTGTTATGGTTCCGTGATCTGCGCGTCGTGCTTCCGAGTATGATCTGCTCGGGGCTGTCCTTTATCATGGTCGTGGTACTGGTCATCTTCTTCCATCGGTATATGCGGGAGGAAGCCGCACGCAGGTTCCATTTATAAGCGAAAAGAGGCATATCCCAAGGGATACGCCTCTTTTTTATACATCGGCTTCGGAAAGCTCCTCATAGAGCATTCCCTTATCCAGAATGCGGATGCCGCCGCGTGAGACCTCGATGCTGCCGGACTTGGAAAGCTGCTTGAGGATCCGGCTCACGGCTTCCCGTGCAGAGCCGATGGCGCGTGCCAGCTGCTCCTGCGTCAAGGAAAGGGTGGTATTGCCGCTGCTTGCCGATTCGTCGATGAGGAACGCGGCAACACGCTGGCGCAGGGTCAGG
Source organism: Butyricicoccus sp. (assembly GCA_029257685.1). Lineage (GTDB taxonomy): Bacteria > Bacillota > Clostridia > Oscillospirales > Butyricicoccaceae > Butyricicoccus. Next base: position 3,049 of record JARIAV010000301.1, on the reverse strand, counting down.
AAGAACATCCGCTCGACTGCCTGAATGAGATCGGACAGGCGTTCCGTGCTGCTGCGGTAGACAAAGTTTTCGACATACAGGTTTTCATCCACAAGCTGTGCAAAGGTTGCGGCAGGGATGATCAAAAGGTCGCAGTCGGTCTCGGCATCGATCTGGACGTCGAATGTCATCGCGGAGAGCACACAGGACGCGGACAGCACGCAGGTCTCTCCGGCACGCAGACGGTAGATCGTCGCTTCCCGTCCGTCCGCACTGAGCAGATACACGCGCAGGATCCCCTGCACAACGAACAGAGGGCCGATACAGCTGCAATTTCCTGTTTTGACTGCTTCTCCGGCGGAAAAATGGGCTGCGTGCGCGCGTTCCCGCACGAGCTGCTTCTGTGCGTCGGACAGATGCGGCCAAAATGACTGAGATTCTAACAATGTGGTATCCAAAAAGCCACCTCTTTCTATGGGCTGGATCTTGATTTATCGTGTTTGTGGTTTGGGCTGAAAGGAAACGAGATAGCAATCGGGATCGTCAGATGCACCGAACAGCGACTCGATATATGCGGATACGACCGCCCAATCCCCACCGCCGCGGTCACAGCCGATCTTTTCCGGAAAGCCGACCGAGCAGTGCCGCTCCACAGCGAACGCTTTGACCGTTTCCATTGCGCGGTACAGGGCTTGCTCGTCCGTCTGCTTGCCGGTGCCGAAGTTGTCCTGTCCAAACAGGTTTGCAAGGATCGTGCCGTCCGGTGCTTCGTAGAACTGCACCGAGCCAAGGTTTTCCCGTCCGTTTGCGGCACAGCGCATTTGATATTCCGCGAACATATCGGGGTATCGCTGTCTGGCTTCCCGTGCAATGCCCGATCCCATGACACCGCGGCAGTTGACCTGATGACAGCGAACTCTGGCTGGAGAGGTGAATAGATTTCCGGAAAGATGGTAGACCATAACGCTTCCTTTCTGTTGTGGGATACCCTCCGGCATGGGGGAGCCATTCCCGAATGGGTTTTCCATAAATTCCAATCTATCACCATTGTACACACATCCTGCGTATTTTGCAAGGATACAAAGCACAGTCGGTGTACAATACAGAAAGATAGGAAAACAGGCGATCGGCATGAAATGATGGTCAACCGATATATTTTTAGATCGTATATGCGTATTGGTTGGAAAGGAGCATCTATACATGGGGGACGATATAGCCTGCGTCGCGTATAGATGAGGATTTCAGAAAGGATTGCAGCGTGGCACGGCTTGGAAAGCTGTCAGGAATTTTCGTTGTCGATTGGGTTGACACACCATGTTGAATGGGATATCATAGTACTAAAAGGGAGAAGGATTGGGAAAGAGAGGTGATTGGGTGGATCTTTTTGAAGAAATTAAAAGAGCTTTGGAGGAAGCGATTGCTTACGAGAAAGGCGAGATAGATGTCAAAACCACAACGATATCTGACAAGTCGTGAATGTTGACAGAATGGGCACGATCTGAACCAAAGTCGTCTCCTGTTGTCTGCGGCTGATGCGCAAACAAAGGCATTCCAAAATTATAAAATCAAAAGAATCATTTGTTTCGGGGGGATTCGATATGAAATTCAATAAGAAAACAGCATTTCGATATACAACTGCTGCACTTGTGGGCGCAGTTTTGGCGAGCTCTGCCGGAGTCAGTTACGGTATCTCTGGCAAGAACAGCTTTACTGATGTGCCATCTAATCACTGGGCATATTCTTCGATTCAGAAAGCAGCCGCAAACAACTGGGTTTCTGGTGTTGGCAACAACAAGTACAACCCCAATGGCAAGGTAACAGTAGCCGAGTGGTTTACAATGGTTGTTCGTGCTGTGTTTCCGGATCTTGTCCCCCAAAAGGCCAGAACTGACGATTGGTTCAGTGGTGAATGGTATAGTCCGTATGTGCAAGTTGCTCAGGGTCATGGATTTTGTAATTCTTATGTGAATCGAATTGACACAAAAGAGAAACTGAACCGTCCAATCACTCGCGGTCAGATGGCAACTGTTGTTTCAGAGGTTCTTGCTGAGTGCAATAAAAATGTTCCATACGAAGAAGCAGAGGCAGCAGTTTCTAAGATTCCCGATGTGAACACTGACATTCCAAACTGGTACGATATCATGAATGCCTACAATGCTGGTATCTTGACTGGTGTGGACGATAAGGGTACATTTGATCCAGAGGGCTCTATGGATCGCTCCCAGGCTGCGGCCGTCCTGTGTCGCATCAAGGAAGTGGCTGAAAATAAGGGAAACAATCAGAACAGTGCAATTCCGAATCAGGGAAATTCGACTAAATCTGAGAATACGCCTGTTGAACCCGAAACTCCAGCTCCATCACAGCCGTCTGCTGGTAGTTCCAGTGGAGCGGTGGGTACTTTGAGTGACAGCCCCGTAAACCTCTCGTATGCAACTCATAAGCCTGTTGTTGATTACTGGAGTGATGCTCCATCTGCTGTACAAGCAAAGACTGATCAGGAAGTATATAATGCTCTTGTGCAGACATTAAAGGACAGAGAGATTGCAGGGCAGAACAGAAAAGAGATTGGTCCGAGCTTCCGTAATCCGTATTATAACTATCCAGTGTATCTGAGTGTTGGATTTGAAGATAAAGAAAAAAGGAATAAGCAAGTAACTGTGTTGAGAGCTATCAATGAAACGGGGCTTGCTAGAGAAGGATTCTTTAAGCTTGGAGCAAGTTCGCCTTCTGAAACTTACTGGGATGTAAAGGTAAACCCAGAGGACTTTGATGGTTACTCATTCTACAAGCCATACTTGGATCAGATTACACCCAGTATGAGCGATAAAGAAGCAGCTGTTATTTGCATGAGGGCTGTGACTGATAAGTTTAGCTATGATGAAAACAGTACGGCCGCTGGTGATTTCTGGGATGATCCACATCCTGTTGAGGCTTGTGGTGGTCTATCCGTTGCTACTTCTCAGGTTTTTGGTGCGGCTGGCATTCCTACTATTATAAATGCAACAAGTAAGCACACATGGAATTATGCACTTCTTGATGGCGAATGGTATGTTGTTGATGCGACTCTTGC
>JARIAV010000226.1 GCA_029257685.1 Butyricicoccus sp. | reverse complement strand
GCGACCGGAAGGATCACGAACAGCTGACGGCACACCGATACGAGCAGGGATGCCATACCGTGTCCGATCGCCTGAAACAGCGTGGAATTGATGATACCGAAGCTTGCACCAATAAAGGACAGGCTGATGATCCTGAGGGCTGGCACGCCCAGCTCAACCAGCGTTTCTGTCGCCTGTGGATTGTTTGGATCCGAGAAGATGCGGATCATCGGCTCTGGGAATGCCTGAAAGACACCCATTCCGACAAGCATGATGACGACCGCATAGAAAACGGTGATGCGGTATGCGCCCAGCAGTCTGTGACGGTCTCCTGCGCCAAAGTTATATCCCATGACGGGCAGAGAGCCCTGATTGAGTCCAAAGACCGGCATAAACACGAAGGTTTGCAGCTTGAAGTAAATACCGAGCACCGTGACTGCCGCTTCTGAGAACTTGATCAAAATGACATTCATGCCTGCGATCATCACAGAGGAAATACTCTGCATAATGATGCTTGGCAAACCAACTTGATAGACCTCGCGGATCACATCTCCGCGAACCTTCCAGCCAACCAGACGGATCTTGAGCATCTTTTGATGCATAAAGATCCCCCAGAGACCGATCAGCATGCCTACGACCTGACCCAATACGGTCGCGATCGCTGCACCCTGTATCCCCATCTCCGGAAATGGCCCGATGCCAAAGATCAACAGCGGATCCAAAATGATATTGACGATCGAGCCGACCAATCCCTGACACATAGGGACGATCATATCGCCCGTTGCCTGCTGGATCTTCTCGCACATGATATAGACCATCACAAAGGTGCTCAGACCGACTACGATGTAAGAATACTGTACCGCCTGATCCAACACCTTGGGATTGTTTGTAAAGGCGCCCAGGAAGGGACGGCTTCCAAAGAATCCGATCAAAACGAACAGCAGACCGTTTACCAATGATAGCGCGAGTCCATGCTCGGCTGCAAGCTCCGCCTTCTCCTGATCCTTTGCGCCCAGCGAACGTGACATCAGCGAATTGACACCGATCCCCGCACCGACTGCGACCGCGATCACCAGCTGCTGAAGCGGAAATACCAGAGAAACCGCTGTCAATGCATCTGCGGAATAGCGTGCCACGAATGCGCTGTCTACGATATTATACAGCGCATTGATCAGCATCGATGCAATGGCTGGCAATGACATTTTTAAAATCAACGGCGCCATGCGCATACTTCCCATTTTTTGTTGTGACTGCAAAAAACATCCTTCTTTCTGATTCTGATCTTGTCCGTTCCCCCACATGGACGGAAAACTATTTTCTATTTTACCTGATATAAAATTGGTTTGCAATGGCGTATTTCAACATTTTTATGTGAGATATCCCCTTTTATAGAGCTGCTCATAGGATCTCGCTTCACTCTGCGATGTATTCCGCACGCATTTTTGAGTATAGGATCTTCTGTGCGCTGTATAGTCCGGAATATCCGGAAAGCATATACGAGACCGCACAAGCCAGCGCGATGAGCGGCAGCCCTGCGCCTCCAAAAAGCTCATACGCCAACAGGATCGAGGTCAACGGACAATTCGTAACGCCGCAAAAGACCGCTGCCATGCCGATCCCTGCAGAAAAAGAGGCAGGCAGTCCCAAAAAGCTTCCGTAAAAGCAGCCGAATGTTGCACCGGCAAAAAATGCCGGAACGATCTCACCGCCCTTGAATCCTGCGCCCAGCGTAATAGCGGTCAACACGATCTTGAGTACAAACGCCGCCGGATGTGCGTCTCCGGCAAATGCGCGTGTAATGACCTCCATCCCCGCACCATTATAATCTTCTGTGCCAAGCAGCAGACTCAAGACCACCACGATGCAGCCGCCTGCAACGATGCGCAGATATGGCCCCGGCAGGTATCGGATATAGAGGTGATGGATATTGGCAAAGATCCAGCAAAACAGCATGGCGACGAATGCACACAGGATCCCCAGCCCGATTACCTGAAGCAATACGACAAAGCTGATTTTTGGTACACTTGTGATGCAGAACACTTCCGGCCCACTGCCAAGCGCCCCAGCCGTCAGCAGTGCGACCAGTGCAGACAGCAGGCAGGGAAAGATCGCTGCATAGTACATCACCCCGACGCTCACGACCTCCATTGCAAATACCGCAGCTGCAAGCGGCGTTCCAAACAGGGCTGTAAAGCCTGCTGCCATACCACACATTTTAATAATGCGCTCATCTTTATCGTCGAGCTGTATGATCCGTCCGACCCATGCGGAAATGGCGCTTCCCATTTGCAGAGCGGCACCTTCTCTGCCCGATGATCCGCCGAACAAATGCGTTATGGTGGTTGTCACGATGATAAGCGGTGCCATACGCAGGCGAATGGGTGCATTGTCACGGACAGAAACGATCACAAGATTGGTTCCACCATCGCGCTCCATATCGCATACACGATACAGCCAGACGATCGCCAAGCCTGCGATCGGCAGACCGAAGCGGATCCACGGCTGTGCCTTGCGAAATCCATTGACCCACGAAACCGCATGATGAAATCCAGCGCCTATGACACCGATGGAAAACCCGACCACACAGGCAAATATGACCCATCGAATAAATGTACAGCTATTTTGTATCGGGATCGGTGCGGTATGTGTACTGTGCGCCTGCGATCCTGCCTCTTTTGTTCCCTGTTTCATGTGCTCCCCCTCCAGCGACATCCTTGCTTCCTCCGTTTAGATGCACCTGTTTTCTTGCACGCACTGCAAAAAACTTTATTTTTCACCCGTATATGTTTGATGTATAAAGCCCTCCGCAGGGCGGAGGGCTTTTCCAGCTTTACGATACAGTATGCTTTTACTTATGAGAAGATACCGCAGTATCCTTCAGAACAACGTCATGTGCGCCGCCCTCTACGATCGAAGTTGCAGAAACCAGTGTGATCTTTGCCTTCTCCTGAAGCTCAGGGATCGTCAGTGCACCACAGTTGCACATGGTAGAACGAACCTTGTTGAGGGTCAGTGTTACATTGTCCTTCAAAGAACCAGCGTATGGAACATAGGAATCCACACCTTCCTCAAAGGAGAGCTTGGATGCGCCGCCCAGATCGTAGCGCTGCCAGTTGCGTGCGCGCGCAGAGCCTTCGCCCCAGTATTCCTTCATAAAGGTTCCGCCAATGTTCACCTTATTGGTCGGGGATTCATCAAAACGGGAGAAGTAACGACCCAGCATGATGAAATCTGCACCCATTGCCAGCGCCAGGGTCACATGATAGTCATGCACGATACCGCCATCTGAACAGATCGGGATATAGATGCCGGTTTCCTTAAAGTATTCGTCTCGTGCCGCTGCAACTTCAATGACAGCAGTTGCCTGACCGCGGCCAATGCCCTTCTGCTCACGGGTGATACAGATCGAGCCGCCGCCAATACCGATCTTGATGAAGTCTGCGCCAGCCTCTGCGAGGAAGCGGAAGCCTTCACGGTCAACGACATTGCCTGCGCCTACCTTGACGGTATCGCCGTAATGCTCACGGATCCAAGCGATCGTGCGGGACTGCCACTCGGAGTACCCCTCAGAGGAGTCGATGCACAGCACATCCGCACCAGCCTCTACCAGAGCAGGAACACGTTCTGCATAGTCGCGGGTATTGATACCTGCACCAACGATATAACGCTTGTCCTTATCGAGCAATTCGAGCAGGTTTTCCTTATGGGAATCATAGTCCTTACGGAATACCATATAGACCAGATGCTGCTTTTCATCTACGAGCGGCAGTGCATTGAGTTTATGATCCCAAATGATATTGTTTGCTTCCTTCAGGGTCGTATCCGCCGGCGCTGTAATCAGCTTCTCAAACGGCGTCATGAAAGAGGAAACCTTTTCTTCTGTAGACATACGGGAAACACGGTAATCGCGGCTGGTAACGATACCCAGCAGCTTGCCGGTGGCTGTGCCGTCCTCTGTAACAGCAACGGTAGAGTGTCCTGTCTTTTCCTTGAGCTCCAGCACATCTGCCAGTGTCTGATCCGGCTTGATATTGGAATCGGAAACGATGAAGCCGGCTTTATATGCTTTTACGCGTGCAACCATTGCCGCTTCGCTTTCAATGGTCTGCGATCCATAGATAAAGGAGATACCGCCTTCACGCGCGAGCGCAATCGCCATATTATCGTCTGATACCGCCTGCATGATCGCAGAGACCAACGGGATATTCGCATACAGAGCGGACTCTTCGCCCTTCTTAAACTTTACGATCGGGGTACGAAGGCTTACATTTGCAGGTACGCACTCAGAAGATGAGTAACCAGGTACCAACAGATACTCGCTGAACGTACGAGAGGGTTCCGAAAAATAATATGCCATAATGTCTTCTCCTTTACCGTACAGAACTATTTCCATGTTATTTAACATTATACCGTTTTGTTGCGGCAAAGTAAACCTGCGTTTTGCTACAATTTCTACCAATCATAAGAAACAAGTGCTATGCAATTCGCCATTGGGTATTTGACCAAACAAAAAATGCAGGATTCCACAACTTTCTCGTAAATATTACACGGTTTGTAGCGGATATCTTACGCGGCCGGAAATGGTTGCCTTCGGATCATATTCCATGCTCACAGCGGTCGCCGCTTCATCGGGCAGGATATCAAGATAAGAGAGGCGATCCACTGTATCCTGTGGGATATCCTCAAAAATCAACAGCGTGGTATTATATTCTCCGTTCCAGACCAGCTTTGCCGGATACAATACGCCTGTATCAGAAACCAGATACGCAGTTGAAGCCGGTGTCGTGTTTTCATTTTGTACGCAGGTTGTATGACATACCAGAGAAAGGGCCTGCGGATAATAATAAGCGCTGTAGATCATACCATCATTCTGATCGTCCTTGCAGTTTTTCCAGATCATCTGACGTTCCAGCTTTCCGTCCATTTTACTCGAAAGCTGACTCATTTCTGCTGTATAGAGATCAGAATGGATGTACTCATACTTTTGAGTAAAATACAGCATCGGCAAACATAACAAAAGTATGGTGAGTAAAAATTGTGCCACAT
>JARIAV010000235.1 GCA_029257685.1 Butyricicoccus sp. | reverse complement strand
TGTACATAGAATTCTTGTTCGATCACGGATAGGAATTCCTTGAGATCATGATACAGCCGTTTGTTCTTTGCAATGATGCGCTGCTGCTGTTCATTCTTCGGCAGTACCTCCTGCTGCTGCATCCGATAGATGGAGCAGGCGATATGCATGAACAAACCGATCTCCTGATCGGAGGACAGCCCGTGCGTTGCTTTCTTGATCCGAACGATCACACGGGGCAGCACTTCTTTCAGCAGCTGGATATCGAATCCCTCCAGCTGCTCCTGCAAATACGCATAGATGACATCGTAGTTTACCGACATGACCGCTTCTGTTGTTTCAAGGGATAACAGGATATCCAGCTTGTCCGCCGGTGTGCTGAACAGCGTGGATACCGGGATATAAGGGATCCCATAAAATTCGGGATCATAGGCCCCGATGATACAAACGATCTTTTGATTTTTCTGAATTTGGTTTACCTTTTTGAGCAGGTATTCATGGTCGGAGATGGCAAGGGGGATGATATCCGTATTTTCTAAATGGATATTCTGTGCAATGTAGTTTTTCATTTGCACAGCGGCACCTTCGCCGGTCATACATAAAGTGATGATGACCTGAGGTTTTCCCTGCTTTTGATAGGATTGCTCCAGCTCTGGATATAGCTGCTGGTAGGAATCAATGACTTCCTGATAGACTTCCTCCAAAGAATCGTGACAGCTGGCTTTTCTGGAACTGTCCAGAGCGATCAGCGTCGCGGGGACGCAGATGGTTTTGATCTCAATGCCGGTCTCGGCTGCGACCATATTGGCCATAGATTGCAACGATCCCATATCATACAGCAACAGGATCCCCTTGCCCTGATGGATCTCCAAGATGGTCTGTTTGAAATCCTCATAGATCTGATGCATATCGATATCCAGCTGTAGATCGAAAGCAAATACGTTATCATCCTGAACGAGGGCATCGGTCACCTCGACGATGCTGGAAGCGGTGCTGTTCCCATGCATGGCCACCAGAACGACGGGCTTTTGCTCTGCCATGGTATCGAATTGATTCTGACAAATGAACATGGTCAAGAATGCGATCTCATCTACCGGAAAATGCAGATCCAATTCGTTTTCCCAATCATTCGTAAACTTTGAACAGAAGATATACTCATCATTATAGTCTTTTACGATCTTCACGATCTGCTCGTTTGAAATCTTTTGTGATTTCTTTTGCCGCTCCAGCATGGAGGACAGATGCAGACAGATCGCACAGAAGATCGAGTCCGGATAGATCCGCTCAAATCGCAAAGAAGCTTCCTTCAAAAAGCGATCCACAAACCGGATGATCTTTGGATCTACGATTTTAGAAAGGGACTCCTTGTTGATCTCTTTCTTGGTCATGGATTGGTTGCTCTTGTAAAAGTTGTAATCCAGATCCGATTGAATGATCGTTGCGATATCCTCTTCATCGATCCCATGTTCTTTTAATTCTTCGACCTTCCGATCGATCATGTTATAAAAATTGTCTCTCGGGTTTTGCGGAGCTGTGGACGCCTCCTCGTATGCGTTGGTCGTCTGTGCAGAAAAGGTATAGAGATAGTTTTGTGGGATCAGGGCTTCTATCTGCGTACGATATTTGCGGTAATATAAAAATCCTTTTCGCACATAATTGGGGAAGTCATGGATCCGAACTTCCATTTGTTCCATGTGGGTATCAAAATTTCTCGCATATCCATTGGCACATCCCAGCTGGATATCTTTTTGCAGCTGCTTTACATTGAATTGGCAGGGATACAACAGCAGGCAGCGCAGCAGCTCGGCATTGATTTTGATGGATTTCTGCATACGCGAAGCTTCTTTTTGAAAGAAGTATTGTATCAGTTCAAAGCGTTCTTCCAGCGTGCGTTTGCCAAGGGGCGGGAGATCTGCAATGATCGAGAATTTTGAAGTATACAGGCTGAGCTGAGAGGGATTGATCGCATCATCGACCGAATAGATCCATATGATATGGCTGGTCGATGATTGCGCCCGTTCGACCTCCTCTAACAGATTGTTCTGTACATCGTGGCACAGGCAGTTGATATGGTCGATAAATAAGATCCCATTTTTTGCTCTTTGCAGTGCGCCGCTGTCCGGAGAAAAGAAGATCTCCTTGCATTTTTCGTCCGTCTCATTTTCCAGATACCGACAGTTGATCTTGATAAAAGGGGCATCCTGTGTCAGCACCCCGGTTTCCTTTGCAAATGCATACACCAGAGAAGCCAGCAGACTTTTTCCGGATCCGTCCGGCCCAACGATCAAGATAGGCAAAGCGTTCCCCGGATAAAGCAGTGCAGCTTTGGTAAGCTGCACGACTTGTTTGAGGCTGGATTGACAGCCGATCATTTGATTGAAGCAGGACTCTTCTTGCTTTTGAATGATCGAATAATACACGGGCCGACCATTCGTCTTTTTGAGACGCCGATCTTTCACGAGCTCATTTAAGAGCTTGCTCAGATTGGAGCGCTGCATTTTCAGCGCCTCGGAGAGCTCCTGCGTTGTGAATTGGATCTCCTTGGCGTGGTCTTGTGCTTGCGCGATCATATACTCGAATACGAGATCTTTTGTCAGTTTCATATTCTCTTCACTTTCTGCATCTGCTTAGACGATATCTGGAAATCAAGCGGCCCTTGCGGCAAAGGCGCTTTTGCCTACTGTATGTTTCCAAGTGGATCGATCCGCTGCAAAGGATATCAGGCGCGCTGATAGATGCACTTGCCGTCTACGATCGTTCCCAACACCTGTATATTTTCCAGATCCTGTTTGGGTACGGTGAGTGGATTTTGATTGAGGATCACCAGATTTGCCTTCTTCCCCGTGCGCAGGCTACCCTTTTCCGCTTCTTCGCCGTATTGGTAAGCGGCGTACAGGGTAACTGCTTTCAACGCATCCATGACAGAGATCGCCTGTGTCTGATCCAGACGAACACCGTTTCGTGTCACACGATTGACAGCGCAGGAGATCGTTTTCATCACATCCGGCGGCAGTACAGGGGTGTCCTGATGGAATGTATAATACAGTCCGGATTCGATCGCATCCTGAACGGGAGAAATTCTTCCGCCGCGTTCCGTTCCAAAGTTTGCAAGGTGGATATCTCCCCAATAATAGGTGTGTGCTACAAAGAAGCTGGGGATCATGGACAGTGCTTTCATACGCTGGAGCTCCTGCTTTTGTACCAGCTGGGCGTGGATCATCACTGGACGATAGGTCTCTGTTATGCCGTTTTCCGCAACCACTTTTTCAAACTGCGTGACATATTGCGCGGCTGCGGCATCGCCGTTGCAATGCGCCAGCAGCTGGGCATGGTCCTCGAGGGCCTGTTCGATCAGCGCATGCAGGGCCGTATCCGAATGTACCGGATAGCCGCACTGGTCGCTTCCTGCATAGGGTTCTTTCATCCATGCCGTTTTTCCTTGGGGCGAACCGTCCAGAAAGATCTTATAGCCGCCCAGACGGAAATGATCGTGATAGGTGTGATCCTCCGGATGTGCCTGATAGATCGTGCGGCAGTTTTGCAGATCGATATATCCAACGACGTCCATTTTCAGCAGCTTTTCGCCAGACAGCATTTTGAGCAGCCCATATAAGGAGTCCGGCATCATGCCGTCCTGGATCGTAGTAATCCCATACTGTGCATAAATATTCTGTGCTTCAACGATATTCTTCTTTAGTTCTTCCAGATCGAACGATGAAATGGACTTTTGAAAATCGATAAATGCATTTTCTTCCATATAGCCGTTTAGCACACGGGTCTCTGGAAAGCGTCCAAAGCGTCCGCCCTGCGGATCTTGGATCGAATCCGTGATCCCCTGCTTTTGCAGACCGGCGGAGCTGATGACGCCCATATGGCTGGAGACATGTACGAGCATGATCGGATGTTCCGTACTGATCGCATCCAAAACATAGCGATCCGGATGCCTTTTTTCTTTCAAAAAGTTCTGATCGTAGTTGGTGCCGATGACCCATTTCCCTTTCGGGATATGCCGTTTTTGGATGAATTCCTGCATCATGCGGATGATATCATCAAAATTGTCTGCTTCTGACAGATCGCATTGGGAAAGGGAATTTGCAAATCCGACAAAGTGGGAATGGCCGTCAATAAATCCCGGGAGCAGGGTATTGCCCCGGAGATCTATTTTCTCTCCCTGCCAGTCAGTCGGGAGCTCGGAATACACGCCAACGATGCGATCCTGTTCGACCGCAATGGCTGCGGCAGTCGGATTTTTTTCATCCATGGTCAGGATGGTTCCGTTATAATAGAGCTGTTTCAAGATCTGTTCTCCTATCTTTGTTACAAGCGCACTTCATAATTGCCGAGGATCTGATCCTGTTCGGTGACTACGACGAAGGCATCCGGATCCTGTTCATAGAGCTTTTGCTGCAAGGTCCGCACCTCATATTTGGATAAGACCGTATAGATGACATAGGTATCGGTATCCGTATATCCGCCGATCCCCTTCCAATACGTCACGCCGCGATGGAGCTCTTTCAGGATCACTTCATACACATCTTTTTTCTTGGTAAAGATCATAACACTGGTGTTGATATTTTGCAGGTGTGTTTTATCAACGGCCATCGAGTATACCATCGAATAAAGCACGGAATAGATCGCAACGGGCAGCTCGAATAAGATCGCGCAGGCGCAGTAGATCATACCATTGATGATGAGGGTAAAGCGACCAACGCCAAAATCCTTGATCTTCTGTGTAAAATACAGGCCCAGAATATCCAATCCGCCGCCGGATCCACCAGCCTTGAGCGTAATGCCGACCCCGACGCCGGCCAAGATCCCGCCCATCAGACAGGATACGGCGTATTCCTGTATAATGGGCTGCGTGGGAATGGGGATAAAGGTGAATAGGATCGTCTGCGTTACGATGCTAAAGAATGTTTTGAGGAACAGCGAGCGGCCAAAGTGGAAATATGCCAAAAAGAGAAGCGGTATATTCAAGATGAAATTCAGGATACCTGCGATATCGAAGCTGGTATTCAGCTGAAGCAGGCTGCGGATGATCTGTGAAATACCAACGGTCCCGCCGTTATAAAGTCCCATTGGGACGATGAACCAGTTCAAACCGGCGCAAAACAAAAAGGAACCTGCGAGTATGATCCCATATTCTTTGAGTGTCGTCTTCTTCATAGTCATGTAAAAATCAAAAACCTTTATTTTAGTCCAGATCTTCTCCATTGGAGGCGATCATTTTCTGATACCAGTAGAAGGAGTCTTTCCGGTATCGCTTCATACTGCCGGAACCATCGTTGTTGCGATCGACATAAATAAAGCCATAACGCTTTTTCATTTCTCCCGTTGAGGCACTGACCAGATCGATACAGCCCCAATAGGTATAGGCAAGCAGATTGACCCCGTCTTCGATCGCCTGCTTCATGGCGAGCACATGTTCTCTTGTATATGCGATGCGATAGGGATCGTGAACGCTTCCATCCGGCTCCAGCACATCGACCGCTCCCAGTCCGTTCTCTACGACCATCAGCGGCAGCTGATAACGCGCATACAGCTCATTGAGGAAGTAACGCAGCCCTTGACCGTCGATGCTCCAGCCCCATTCGCTGTACTTGAGATAGGGGTTCTTTGCGCCGCTGGTAAAGTTGCCCTTGGCCTTCTCGGCCGTTTCGTCCACGGTGATACAGCCGGTCGAGTAGAACGAGAAGGTGATCATATCCACCTTGCCCTCTTGCAGATCGATGAAATCCTGTGGTTCCGTTACAAGCTCGATCGCATATTCGTCCCAAAACTTCTGTGCAAAATATGGATAGGCACCGCGTGCCATGGTATCGCAGGAATAATAGAAATCATATTGGGTACGCTTTTGATTTGCCAGTACATCCTCAGGGTTGCAGGTGAGTGGATAGCTGCATGTGCCTGCCAGCATGGCTCCGACCATCATTTCCGGGTCGATCTGATGGGCTGCGCGTACAGCTCTTGCGCTTGCAACGAATTGATTGTGCAGCGTCTGAACGCCCTGCTGTATCATCTCATTGGAGTAGTTCGGCAAAAAATTACGAAGCAGGATGGGGCTATTGATCTCGTTGAAGGTGAGCCAGTATTTGACCAGACCCTTATATTCCGTAAACAGGACGCGTGCATATTTTTCAAACAGATCGATGAGCTCTCGATTCTTCCATCCGCCCAGCGTTTCCTCCAGATATACAGGCATATCATAGTGGAAAATGGTCACAAGCGGCTCGATCCCGTATTTTTTCAGTTCTTCAAATACATTGCGGTAAAAGTTCAGACCAGCCTGATTGGGTGCTTCCTCGATGCCCTTGGGGAAGATCCGCGCCCATGAAATGGACATACGGAAAACCTTGAAGCCCATTTCCGCAAAGAGGGCGATGTCCTCCTTGTAATGATGATAGAAGTCGATGCCCTCATGGTATGGGTAATAATACCCATCCAGTACGGCACGGTGTGCGCCCTCCGGCAGGCTTCCAAACATACCTGTTTTTCCGGGGGTACCGTCCTTTGTCAAATAGGTCGTGTATCTTGGGGTATCGATGGTGCCGGCGGTGCAGGCATCAGAAACCGTCATGCCTTTTCCGTCTGTATCCCATGCACCCTCGCACTGGTTGGCAGCGATTGCGCCGCCCCACATAAAATCTTTTGGAAATCCCATCGTTATTCACCAAGCTCCTTTCCATTGGAAGCGATCACGTTCTTATACCAGTAAAAGCTGTCCTTTTTATAGCGTTTCATAGAGCCGCTTCCATCATCATTGCGGTCGACATAGATAAAGCCATAGCGCTTTTTCATTTCGCCCGTCGAGGCGCTGACCAGATCGATACAGCCCCAAGGGGTATATCCGCGCAGATCCACACCGTCCTCCAGAGCTGCCGCCATTGCCTTGATATGTTCCCTGATATACTCGATCCGATAAGGGTCATGGATCTTTCCGTCGGCTTCCAGCTGATCGACGGCACCCAGACCATTTTCCACGACCATCAACGGTTTATGATACCGTGCATAGAATTCATTCAAAGAATAACGCAGTCCATCCGGATCGAAGCTCCAACCCCATTCGCTGTACACAAGATAAGGGTTCTTCGCGCCCATATCCAAATTGCCGCCTGCTTTTTCCTTGACTTCATGGGTCGTTGCACAGTTGGAGCAATAGTAGGAATAGGTGAGGAGATCCACCGTTCCGTTTTTCAGGATCTCGCGGTCTTCCTCCGTGATATCCAGAGATACCCCATATTTTTTCCAGATCCGCGGCGCAAAATATGGATATTCTCCCTGCACCATAACATCAGCACTGTAATAGGTGTTTTCCTGTAAAAGCTCCTGCGTATGGATGACATCCTTGGGGTCGGGCGTGAGCGGATAACGGCTGGGGCCGCCTGCGATCATGCAGCCAACGACCGCGTCCGGGTCGATCGTATGCGCCAGCTGTACCGCCTTGGCACTTGCAACGAATTGATTGTGCAGGATCTGAAAGTCCTTTTGCACCTGATGTGCAGGATAGTTGGGAAACAGCTGCTTCATCATGATGATGCTGTTGATCTCGTTGAAGGTGAGCCAGTATTTGACCAGCCCCTTGTATTCCGTGAACAGGACGCGTGCATATTTTTCAAACAGATCGATCAACTTGCGGTTGCTCCATCCGCCCAGTGTTTCCTCCAGATATACAGGCATATCATAGTGGAAAATGGTTACAAGCGGCTCGATCCCGTACTTTTTCAGTTCTTCAAATACATTGCGGTAAAAGTCCAGACCGGCCTGATTTGGCGCTTCCTCGATGCCTTTGGGGAAGATCCGCGCCCAGCAGATCGACATGCGGAAGATCTTAAAACCCATTTCGGCAAAGAGGGCGATATCCTCTTTATAATGATGATAGAAGTCGATGCCCTCATGGTATGGGTAATCATATCCTTCCAATACGGCGCGGTGCGCCCCTTCGGGCAGCTCTTCAAACATGAGCGCCTTGCCCGGCTGCCCCTCCTTTGTCAGATATGTCGTATAGCGCGGTTGTTTTTGGGTGCCGGCGGTGCTGAAGTCCGAAAGGGTCATACCTCTTCCATCGACATCCCAGCCGCCTTCACACTGGTTGGCAGCCGTTGCGCCGCCCCATAAAAAATTTTCCGGAAATCTCATATCATTCACCCAGATCCTCTCCATTTGATGCGATCACGTTTTTATACCAATAGAAGCTGTCCTTACGGTATCGCTTCATCGGGGCATCCTTGGCCACGGTATCCTCTTCATCGCGGTCGACATAGATAAAGCCATAGCGTTTCGTAATGCCCTCACGCGTAGATACCAGATCCATCGCGCTCCATGGGCAATAGCCAAAAAGCAATGCTCCTTCCTCGATCCCGATCGACATCTGTTCGATCATCGCCTTCAAATGCTCGATGCGATAGCTGTCATGGATCGTACCATCCGCTTCCAGCGTATCCGGACGGCCATAGCCATTTTCGGTAATGATGAGCGGCAGATGATAGCGGTCGGTCAGTTTACGCGCGGTCACACGCAGGCAGCTGGGATCGAACTTATGCCCATCCTCACCAACTGCAAAAAATGGGTTGGAAACCGCCCGCCCAACGCCGGGTTTTTCGGTGAGCTTGACCAGATAACTGATATTGCGGTTATCCGCACCCACCATACTGGACCAGTCGATCTCATAATAATCACAGTGTTCGATCGTTTCATTGCCATAGCAGTTGAATCCGATGAAATCCGGATGACAGTTTTTGAGTGCTTCCATGTCCCCTGGCTGGATATCCAGTGTGATATGGTTTTGCGCAAAGTAACGGAAAATAGAGTTCGGATATGTGCCGAACACCAGAGGATCGATCCACATATGGTTGCGCAGATCCTCCATGTTCATGGCTGCGATGGTGTCCTTCGGGTCACTCGTTGCCGGATAACAGGCACAGAGATTCGGTGCCGGTCCGATCTTGGCGTCCGGACACAATTCATGGCACAGGGAGATGGCCTTTGCCATCGCCACGAGCTGCAAGTGTCCCGTGTTATAGAGGGCATTGAGATCGTTGGCTTTTCCGGTCATCATATCTACCGCGCCATAATAAATCATAACATTGTACTCATTATTTGTCAGCCAATAATGTACATCCTCTTTGAAATTTTCAAACAGGATCCTGCAATACTTGAGGTAGGCATCCGCTGTTTTGCGGGAATGCCAGCCGTTGTATTTTTCTTCCAAGGCAGCCGGAAGATCGAAGTGGTAGATGGTAACCAAGGGTTCTATGCCGTATTTATGACATTCACGGAATACATTTTTATAGAATTCGATCCCCTTTGGGTTGACTTCTCCCTCTCCATCGGGCAGGATCCTTGCCCACGAGATCGACATACGGAAGACCTTGAATCCCATTTCGGCCATCAATGCAATATCTTCCTTATAGTGATGATAAAAGTCGGAGGCATAGCGAAAGGAGCAGCAGCCGGGGTTGATATGCTTCTTGTCATAGTCCCATGTGGTCAGACCCTTACCGTCTGCATCATATGCCCCTTCTACCTGTGCACTGGAGGAACTTGCGCCCCATAGAAAATTTTTTGGAAAGCTCATGTGGATGACCTCTTTCTTATTTTGCTAAAAACTCGACCAGATCCCCATCGTGGATGAGATCCAGCATTTGATATTCATCTGCATCGATGTGTCCTACGCGGTTGCGTGTGCCATCGTTGACAATGGGGATCTTTACGATCTGCACCTCTCCTGCATAGTGCTTGTAATTGTCGTTGACGATGAGGACATCCCCCGGTTCGAACAGCTCACAGGCTTCTTTTCTTGGCGTGAGCGTCTCATCCGGCTGGCTGTACTTGAATCGGGAGATCCGGGTGCGCCAGATCCATTCTGAGCTGTCGCCCAGATCCAGATGTGGGAAAAATTCAAACAAGATCTCTTTCTCCTT
>JARIAV010000220.1 GCA_029257685.1 Butyricicoccus sp. | reverse complement strand
GCAACTTCTCTGGCGTTTTCCTCCAGCATTTCTTCCATGATCCTGCACATTGTCCGCACTCCTTCCTGATTCTCCTTGAAATATCGTGTTCGCTCCGCGAGCGGTGCATAGTGCATCCGGCTTGGGTCACTGCAAAAGAAATCCTCCATCAGCGCCCCAAGCGGTGTATGATCCTTATTTGCTCCATTTACATAAAGAATATGTGCATCGTCCCCAAAGGGTTGCCCTGTCTCCTGTATGACGCGATCGATATGGTAGAGTGGCAAGCCGCCTCCCAGCACATCGTTCTCCGTCAGGAAGATCACGTAGGTTTCAGGCAAGATCCCATACTCCCCGTGCTCGATATTGAGGTTCACGTCCATCATGCTGCTATGATACCGCGCACGCCGTGGGATCGCCCCAGGATCGGCACGCTGGATCTCGATATCGTAGCGTCTGCCCTGTGTATCCACCGCGTAGATATCCAAGATCACGCTGTGTCCCTGTAAATTCTTGATGCCATGCTGGGTGTGTACCTGCTGAACGATCAGATCGTCCCGATCCAGAATGATACGGATCACGAGCTGGGTACATTCGATATTTTCCTCAAACACCTTTGCCATGAACGTATCATCGATCAGGCGAAACCGTTTCAGCCGTTCGAGCTTTTTGTCCATCGACTGCATCGCGCTTCCCCTTTTTCTCTTTCTCTTCACCCTTAGTATAGCAATTCTGTCTGCTTTTTGCAACTGCTGTCTTGCCGCCCTGGGGCACTTTGGGAAAAGAAAAATAGAGAAACGAAATCGTTCCTCTCTTTGTGGGTTTGCTCTTAAACCTTTTCTGCAACCTTTGCAGCCTTACCAACGCGGCCACGCAGGTAGTACAGCTTTGCACGGCGTACCTTACCATTGCGTACGACCTCGAACTTTGCGATGTTCGGGGAGTGTACCGGGAAGGTCTTCTCAACGCCAACGCCATAAGAGATACGGCGAACGGTTACGGTCTTGTTGATGCCAGCGTGCTTCATGGCAATGATGATGCCCTCGAAGATCTGGATACGCTCGCGGTTGCCCTCCTTGATCTTTGCATGTACCTTTACGGTGTCACCGATCTTGAGAGTCGGCAGATCGCTCTTGAGCTGCTGCTCAGACAGAACTTTTACTAAATCCATCTTTCAGTCTTCCTTTCATACTGGATATTCATGACCTATCTTTACATTAAGGCGAACGGTTCGCCGGTAGGCAGCGGAATGTCCGTTGTTCTGCATTATTCTATCACAAGTCCCATGCGCTCCGCAAGTCTTTTTTCCAATTTCGGTGTAAATTTTCCCTGTGATTTCGGCTTTTTTTACAGCACTCTGTACAAACAGCCAAAAATCGGATATACTGATACAAGGCAAACTCCATATCTTAGAAAGCAGCCCTGCTGCCTTCCGATATTTTGTAACAGAAAAGGAGACTTCCATCACATGTGGGCATACGAAAGTGTTTTTTATCAGATCTATCCGCTCGGGCTCTGCGGTGCACCGCGCGTCAATGACGGTGTTCTTGCCGGACGCATCCGCCGGATCGACGAATGGATCCCCCATATCAAAAAGCTGGGTGCGGATGCCGTCTACTTCTCCCCCGTTTTCGAGTCGGACAGCCACGGCTACGACACGCGTGACTATCGCCTGATCGACCGCCGCCTCGGCTCCAACGATGACTTCGCCTCCATTTGCAGCCATCTGCACAAAAGCGGCATCCGTGTCGTGCTGGACGGTGTGTTCAACCATGTCGGGCGCGGTTTCTGGGCGTTCGAGGACGTGCGCCGGAACAAATGGGACTCCCCCTATAAGGACTGGTTCCACATCAATTTCGATGGCAATTCCAACTACAACGACGGCTTCTGGTACGAGGGCTGGGAGGGACATTTCGAGCTGGTCAAGCTCAACCTGCAAAACCCCGCGGTCGTGCAGCATCTGTTCGACTGCATCCGCAGCTGGGTCGATGCCTTCGAGATCGACGGTCTGCGCCTCGATGTCGCCTACTGCCTGCCGCCGGAGTTCCTGCACCAGCTGCGCACCTTCTGCGACTCCCTGAAGCCCGATTTCCTGCTGCTTGGCGAAATGCTGCACGGGGACTATAACCAGCGCGTCGGAGAGGGGATGCTCCACTCCTGCACCAACTATGAATGTTATAAGGGGCTGTATTCCTCTCTCAACTCCATGAACCTCTTTGAGATCACCCATTCCCTGCTCCGTCAGTTCGGGCCGGAAAACTGGACACTCTACAAGGGCAAGCACCTTTTGAGCTTCGTGGACAATCATGATGTGACCCGCGCCGCTTCCATCCTCACAAATCCAAACCATCTGCCCATCCTCTACGGCATGCTGTTCGGGATGCCCGGCATCCCCTGCGTATACTATGGCAGCGAATGGGGCGTGACCGGCAAAAAGGAGGACGGCGACGACGCTTTGCGCCCTGCCATCGAGCACCCGTTTGAAAACGAACTGACCCAGTGGATCACCCGTCTTGCCCATGCACATAAAAATTCCAGAGCGTTGTGCTATGGCGATTTCAAACAGCTCGTGCTGACCAATCGTCAGTGCATCTGGGAGCGCACCACGGACGGCGAACGCGTCCTCGTTGCCATCAACGCCGACGACCAGCCCTACACCGCACACTTCGACGCACGCGCCGGACGCGCCGTCGATCTCATCACCGGACAGATGCACGACTTCGGCGGCGGCTCCGAGCTGCCCCCCTATTCCGTTTTCTTCTGGAAAACCGAGTGCTGACCATGTATATTGCAAAACAAAAAGGGAGCGTTGTGCTCCCTTTTTGTTTTGCAATATTTGCGTATCCTGCCGTACTTATTACAGCATTAGTTTTTTGTTGTTACATTGCCATCGGCATCAACTGTAAATTCCTTGCTGACCTGAGTATTTGCGTCATCTTGCAAAGTAGCCTCAAAGGTATAGTCTCCTGCATCCAACACCCCAGTTTTTAATATAACCTGATGTTTTGTTGGAGCATCCAGATTAAATGCACCAGTATCTATTTGTTTGTAACCTGAAGCAATCGTAGAAGAACCTCTCTTGATCGTAATATTTTGATTCGTCAACAGTGCAGCATGTGTCTTATTTTCATTAAATATAATATCCAAAACATGCACTCTTCCAACTGGCGTTCCTCTATCTTCTACCTTACCAGAAATATCTGTGATTTCAAAAGATGACGAACCCTGCGTCGTTCCATCGCCTGTTTCCGGCTTTGGATCTGTAATCTTATAATATTCAAATACCGAGCGGTTTCCTGCCGCATCCTCAGCTACAAAACAGACCTGTAAGTTCTTTTTATCCTTCACAGCAGTCAGATCCACATCGAAATCCTGTGATCCCGCTGTAAGGGCACGCTCTTGTCCATGCTTGATAACCAAATCAGGATCCTTTGGCTTGCCTTCTCCAGCACCAAATTCACTTCCCTCCATAACTCTCCAATAGAGTGTACCTTCTTCTGAGGAAGTAAAGCTGACCCTCGCAGTGGTCTCATTTGTTCTTGTAGTCTGAACAGCCGTTATCTTCGGTGCAGTCAGATCGGCATAGAAACGTTTTGTTGCCGTGCGATTATCCGCAAAGGTAATCGTCAAGGTGAAATTACCGTTCTCGATTCCATAGGTCGGTGCCATATATACTCTGTAATTTTGGTTATCATCGCTGTGTACACGTCCCAGT
>JARIAV010000199.1 GCA_029257685.1 Butyricicoccus sp. | reverse complement strand
GACCGTCTGGTATCTGCGTCTGTTCCGCAAGTGCGGCATGGAACCCGTGCAGGGGATCGTGTTGACCCTGTGCCGCAGACAGCCGCAGATCTCGACGGCATATCTGCAATATGCACTTTTTCAATATGCCGCCTATGCCGATGCGGTGCATACCCATAAGGAAGCAGAAGAAATCTTGCGGTTTTACGAGGAAACCAACTATAAAAGCGTGAGTATGATTCAGAAAATGCGCAATATGATGGCGCAGTATGGATTTTTGACACAAGAGATATAAGAGGGAGACGCTATGAATCCATTGACAGAATTACATGAGCGGCTGGCATACAGCGCAGTCGCAGGAACAGCGTTGCTGGAAGATGATTTCCGACTCAAAAAGCTGATGGACGGCTTGGCACCGCTCGCACAGAAGAACCCTGTGTTTGCAAAGCTCCATGCCGGACTGCAAAAGCTGTTTGCGGCAGACGAGAGCGAGCGCGGAAAGCTCCTGCTCGATCTGCTCGGACTGACAGACGCCGTGCTGTATACACAGGCGGGCAGTGGGAAAGAGGGGGACTTCGCGCCGCTGCCCGACGGAGATGGCGCGCACACGGTACAGCAGATCCGTTACAGTGCGCTCGAACCCCTTGTCAAGGCACTCACGACCACGGGCGCAGGGCGCATGGAGGTGCTGTCCGATACCGTTCGGGAGCATCCGGAGTATTTCTGTGACCATCGCGTGATCGCTGCCCTCATTGGGGATCTGAATGACCCATACGGGGAAATGGCGGTGCTGGTGTTCCATATACTCAAGGGGCTGGCTACCGGAGAGCCGGTATACAGCGACGATATCATAGAGGGTGTGGCGGCAGAGCGTGCCTGCACGCTGCCCACCGTGGATCGGGGACAGCTGATTGCACGGCTCAAGCATGGCTTCGATCCCGAGGGGAAGACCGATATGCTGCGGCGTATCATGCTTATCAGTACGGTAGCAGGTGCGGACGAGAATGACTGGTATCTGTCGCTGCTGGACACTGCGAAAAAGGATATCCGCGGTATCGTGGTCTATTCGCTGGGATATCGGGAAGAAAATATCCCGCTGCTTTTGGAGCTTGCCAAAAAGGAACGCGGCAAGGCAAGGGAAATGGCATGCCGTGCGCTGGTACAGTGGGAAACGCCGGAGGTCATCGCCTTTTTGGAGCAGACGCTGGAAAAGAATCCAAAGCTTGCCGTATGTCTGCGCGATACAACGAGCGATGTATACGGAGATCTGGCGGCAAAGGGACTGCGCAATGCGCTCGACAAGATCATGGACGAGCCGCACATCCCACGCAAGCAGATGGACGATACCGTTACCCCGTGGATCGATGCCCTGCTGGGCAAGTCCTCTGCGGATGTGATCGCCTTTTATGCGTGGCTGTTCGCACAGAAAAAACTGCCCAAGATTCAAGACACCACCTACAACAAGCAGACACGCGAGGTCGGGATGCTGCCCCTCTTTTATGAGCAGATGTGTCAGACGATGGTGCTGACCTGTCCCCAGCCCCTTGTCGATTTCATCGATACCCAGAGCGGCACATGGGGAGAAGCCAAGTTCCTTTCTGACCTCTTTACCAAGTCCGCCGCTGTGGTCTATGAAACATGGGGCGATCAGGAGGAAGGTTTCATGCTGAAGTGCCTGCGCGACTGGATGTGCCACATCGGTTATAATGCAGTCGGGCGGCGCACGCAGGAGGAACAGACAGGCAGACTGTTTGTGACACGCACGATCAACGATTCATACGCCTTGTCCATTGGAGGCTATCGGGAATTGAAGCGTCCCATCAAAGAGCCGCTGGATGTGCGCTGGATCGG
>JARIAV010000184.1 GCA_029257685.1 Butyricicoccus sp. | reverse complement strand
CCAATGATGCCGCATACCAGTCCAGCCGTTGTATATACCGCCGCCGCAACGCGCCCAACGTCACTGTGTCCATTCCCATTGCCCAAAAACAGATACAATAGAAAAATAATGGTGGCAACCATCATAATAACGCCGCAGAAGCGATCCGACTTGCTTTCCTTTTTCCCCACCGTCTCGGAAAAGGCTTCCTGATTTTCCTCTATATTATATTTTTGATGTTCCAGTACCCCATACACCAAAACACCGACCCCCAATGCGATGAAACCCAGTCCTGCGCCATCTATCAAACGGGTGTCCCAGATATCCCCGATCGCCCAAACCAGCAAAGCAGACAGGATCACACCGATGCCGGAGACGATCCAGAAGGGATATCGTTTCCGTGCAGCAGACAATTCCTCGTCTTTATAAAACGGGATCAAAACTGCGTGCTCCTGCTGAAACTGATGATGCCAGATCGCAGACAATACCAGAATGAGGATCGCAGGGATCACAAAGAGGAAAAAGGTGATCCCTTTCAGCCTGTGCGGTGCAACGGCCGCCCCAGCCGCCCCAAAAATACACAGCATCACGCCAAGCGCGATCATCCGCGCTCGCCGCGTCATATGCGCATCATATCCGATGGTGTCCGTCTGTTTCCGTGCCTGCACGCTGCCGCGCAGCAGTGTATCCAGATCGCAGTCAAACCGATCACTGATTTGGATCAGCTTGTCCAGCTCCGGAAATCCACTGTCCGATTCCCACTTGCTCACCGACTGTCTGGTGACCTCCATCTGTTCAGCAAGCTGCTCCTGTGTCAGTCCTGCCTCGGTGCGTAAAAATTTAAGGTTTTCTCCGAAACTCATACCGTGTCCTCCTTGATCCTTGATACCCCTATCTTACGGTTTTCTCTGCGCAAGTTCCAGAAATTTCATGTTGCATTTGCCTGTTTCCCTGTAAACTTTGCGTTGCATGGGCAGTTTTCCTTGTATTTCAGTGCAGAAAACGGCTTCCCGCAATCACTATCCCTTTTCTTTTTCCTTTTCCGCATTGCGTGCCACGCGTCTGGATTCTACCAGAACATGATTGAGCACGCCTCCCATGATGAGCGTGGTACTGGTGAGGTACAGCCAGAGCATGAGCACGATGAGCGCACCGATCGAGCCATACAGGATATTATACCGCCCCATGTGATCGACATAATAGGCAAAGCATCGGGTCAGGACGATCCAGCCGATGAGTGAGGTACACGCGCCCGGCAAGGCAGCACGCCAGCTCACACGGGTAGGCGGTACGAGCCGATACAGCAGGATGAGAAACACCAGTGCAATGACGATGGCCGCCGGATAGCCAAGATACTGGATCATAAGCAGACCGGTATAGATCATCGGGAACCAGCGCATCACAAGGCGGAGAAATTCCTGCCCGACTACGATGACAAAGATGCTCGCACCGAGCAACAGGAGTAAGCCGCCCGTCAAGATGAGCGATACCAACACATTTTGTATCAGCGTATGTGCTGCACTGCTGTGATAAATGCGCCGCATGGAATACATGATGGAACGCACAGCGCGGGATAGGAAATACAGCGTCAGACCACTTCCCAGAATCAGCGGACGCACAGAATCATTGGAGCCAAGGAACGTCATATAATTGACGATGATCTGCTGGATATCCTCCGGAAGAAACTGCGTTGCATGCAGGATCGTGACCTCTGACAGATCGGCAAGCCCCAAAAGAGAATTCAGCACCATGATGAGCGGGAACAAGGAGAACAACAAAAAAAATGCCAGCTCCGCAGCGGCATGTGCAACCCCATCTTTGAAATATCGCTCCACCAGCCGCACAGGGATATAGAGCGGTCGCGGTAACCGATTCACCAATATCACACCATCCTTCCTTTCCCCTATTTTACCAGTATCTCGTATCCATTACAAGGCATATCCCGTCGAGTATATTTGACTTGTCCGCCACTCTATGTTAGGATAATACTACCGAACAAAATTTCGATTTCAGGAGGCAGTGCCATGCTCCCTTGTACACGCGCCCATACCTGCTGCTTTACAGGCAGCCGTCCGGAAAAGCTCGGCTTTGACTGGCAGTCCCAGCCCTATCTGCTCGATATGCTGCGCCGCGA
>JARIAV010000178.1 GCA_029257685.1 Butyricicoccus sp. | reverse complement strand
GGATCTTTCATCAGCCGTGAACCGGCACACCGCACACCAGCCGGAAAATAGCATTGCGTTTCGTCTGGCGATCTGCTATCATGATCGTATCAGAAAGGAGGAGCGGTGCACCGCGCAGGCGATCCTGCACGCATACACGATCCCATACCGCAAAACGGTGCGCCTCGATATCGAATGGACAAGCTCATTTACACCCTGCTTGGGGTCAGCATCGGACTGTCCCTGTTTTCCATCTTTTTGGCCACGCGCCGCAATAAGTAAAGATTCAGCGCATAGAAAAGGCGGCTCGATATGAGTCGCCTTTTTCTATATACTGCGTGTGTGCATCGCGCCCAGTCTGTGCGCATGAAAGAGCCGTCCGTTTTATGCCTCCGGCATACGGACGGTTCTTTTTTTGCACGATCGCGCGCGGATCCTGTACCGCCGCAGGCTCAGTCGATCCGCGAGACGAATGCCACCGCCTTGCCCAAGATCCGAACCCGTTCCAGCTCCTGCCCGATATATACGATCGGCTCGAAATCCGGATTTTCCGGTTGCAGGATCAGCTTGTCCGGCTGTTTATAGACGCGTTTGAGCGTGGCTTCATCTTCGATGAGCACCGCCGCAATGGTGCCGTTGTCTACGTCCTCCTGCTGGCGGATGTATACGATATCCCCGTCGTGGATCTGCACCCGTGCGCCCAGCATACTGCTTCCCCTGCATTGCAGGGCAAAATCTGCCCGAATATCCTCGGGGATGCTGATATGGTCATGTATGTTTTCCGCCGCCAGAATGGGCGAGCCGCACGCGATCGCACCCAGAAGCGGCACTTCCCTCGTGCGGATGGGCAGACAGCCGGGGGGCAGGGCTTCTTCGGCGTGTGCCGCCTGTGCCGTCTCTGCCGCGTCTTCTGCGCCTGTGTGCGCCTCGGCTGTCTGTGCCGCGCCCTCTGCCTCCGTGTCAGACAGGAAGAAGTAATTGGGCGTGACCTCCAGTGCCCAGCAAAGGTTCTGTATGGTATCCGGATCGGGGTGGTTCTGGTCGTTCTCCCAGTTGCTGATCGAGTTATGCGCCGCGTGGATGCGCTGCGCCAGCTCGCGCTGCGTCAGCTTTTTCGCCTTTCGGGCGGAACGCAGTTTTTCTCCAAACGTCAAGTTCGTCACCTCACTTTCCCTCGGGGCGATCTGAAAAGTCGATCGCTTCGTTTTCAGATATGCCCTAGCTTTATCCTAACACATAATTTCGAAATTGTAAATGCAAAACTTCGAAATTGTCGAAAATTGTCGAAAGATGACGTGTGAAATTTCGAGAATATCGAAAATTTCCGTTGACCATTTCGAAGTTATCGAATATAATGGAGGCATGAAGTTCGATAATTTCGAAATTTAGGAGGTGAGGAGCATGAAGGTCGCACAAAAGATCCTGCACGCGATGCAGGAGGACGGCATGGAAACCGAGGCACTCAGCCGCCAGACAGGTATTCCGGAACAAAAGCTGCACGATATCCTTCATGGGAAACGGCAGCTGCATTTCGAGGACTATGCAGCCGTGTGCCACGCGCTCGGCGTGCCGGTGAGTGCCTTTCTGGAGCCATGCGCGCCGGAAACGCACGGCGGACAGCAGACCGCGCCGCCGCGCCGCGGCTGAACCCACGGGAAAATGGACAAACACAGGAGAGAAAGGAGAGGAGGAGACCATGCCAGCCGACCGCAGCGCGGTAGGGGCCTATATGCGCCGCTTGCAGACACGCCATGTGGACGCGGCACAGTACGCCGTCCGCCAGCGCGAAAAGGGACTCGAACCCAACACCGTACAATATAGTGCGCGCATCATTGGCATCTTTCCCCAGCCGGATCAGACCGGCGAACGCCAGCGGAAGCGGCTGTTCGATGGGGGCGTACAGATCAGACATTCGGAACAGAAAGTGAGGACAGGATGAACATTCAACTCAAAACATTGGAATTACAGAATTTTAAGGGCGTGCCTGCGCTCCGCGTGGAGTTTTCCGCAGGCGTCACCACCATCTACGGCGCGAACGGCACGGGAAAAAGCACCATCTATGACGCGCTCCTGTGGCTCTTTTTCGGGAAGGATTCCGCAGGCAACGCCAAGTTCACCGTAAAGCCCGTGGGCGTGTCCGGCGTGACCCCGACCGTCACCGCCGTCTGTCTCGTGGACGGCGCGCCGCGCAAGCTCTCAAAGGTGCTGCGCGAACGCTGGGCAAAGCCGCGCGGCAGCACCGAGACGCAGTACATGGGCGACACCGTGGACTATTTCATCGACGATGTGCCGCGCAAGGAATCGGAATACAAACGTATCCTGTCCGAGTACATCCCCGAGGAGCGGTTCTCCCTGCTCATGGGCGTGCATCGCTTCGCGCAGGAGCTTCCGTGGCGGCAGCGGCGCGCCATCCTTGCCGAGCTGTGCGGTCTGCCCGATGACGAGACCCTGCTGTATGGTGCGCCCCAGTTCGCGCCCCTCCGCAAGGCGATGCACGGCACAACGGTCGAGGCGTACCAGATCGCCTGTGCCGCCGAGCGCAAGGGCGTGGCGCACACGCTGGACAGCCTGCCCATCCGCATGGACGAATGCCGCCGCAGTGTGCAGGCACTGGAAACGACCGATTTTGCCGCCGCACGCCACGAACAGGAACAGCTTTCCGCACAGTGCAGAGAGCTCCGCGCCGCCCTCGCAAAGCTGGAGGGTGACGCGCTGCTGACCGAAGCACGCGCTGCACACAAGGCGATCTGGGCAGAGCAGCGCGCACTGGAGGCGGAAAACACCGCCCACCGGCAGGCGCAGGCGGCAAAGGATCCACGCGCACAGGCACAGACCGAGATGCAGCAGGCAGAGCAGGCACGCCGCACGCTGGAAGCTGAGCTGGCGTCCCTTGGGCAGTCGGTGGAAGCCGGAGAAAAGCGGCTCGCCGCCTATGATGCACAGATGGAAGCCCTCGAACAGGAGACCTTTTCGCCTGCTGTCTGCCCGACCTGCGGACAGGGTCTGCCACCCGAACAGCTTGCCGCGGCGCAGGCGCGCTGGCAGACCGCACGGCAGACAAGGCGGGAGACCCTTTGCCGCGACCGCGCATTTTTGCAGGGCGAGGTGGAACGCGCCCGCATGGAATATGCGCGGAAAACGGACGAGCGGGCGGGCAAGCTGGAGCAGTCCGCCGCCTGTGCCGCGCGGCTGGCGGCTTGTCCGGCGGCGGACGCGATCACCGATCTGCCCGACTATCCGACGCGCAAATGTGCGCTCGACTTGCAGGCGGCAGAGGTACTCGACCGCATCCATGCCCTCGAAAGCGGACAGGAAAACGAACGTGACCGCCTCCAGCGCGCACTGTCCGCGCACGAAGCGCGGCTTGCGGTCTGTGCGCAGACGCTCGCGCAGGAAAAGCGGCTGCACGATGCCCATGCAAGGCTGGCACAGCTCGCGGCGGAGCGCGACACCTGTGCCGCGCGGCTGGGCGCGCTCGATGACAGCCTTGCGCTGTGCGAAGCGTTCTCCCGATACAAGGTACAGTTTCTGACCCATGCCGTCAATGCGCGTTTCCGGCTGGCGCAGTTCCGTCTGTTCCGCGAACAGCTCAACGGCGGCATTGCGGAATGCTGTGAGGTGGTCGTGGACGGCGTGCCCTATGAGGATCTCAACCACGCCATGCAGGTCAATGCAGGGCTGGATATCATCCGCACCCTTTCCGCACATTTTGGCGTGTCTGTGCCTGTGGTGGTGGACAATGCCGAGTCCATCACCCAGCTCGAAACGGCAGGCTTGCAGGCCGTGCGGCTCGTGGTGTCCGCGCCGGACACGGTGCTCCGTGTGGAGCAGGAATGAACCAAGGCAGGCATGGAGGTGAAGTAGATTGGCAGAACGGCGGATGTTTTCCCAGCGCATCATCGGATCGGCGCGGTTTTTGCGCATGCCTGCGACTGCGCGGCTGTTATATTATGACCTTGGGATGTATGCCGATGATGACGGCGTGGTCGAGGCGTTCACCGTCATGCAGATGACCCATGCCGCCGAGGACGATCTGCGCATCCTGATCTCCAAGGGGTTCGTGCAGCTGCTCAATGCGGATCTGGTGTCGTTCATAAGCGATTGGAAGCGCAACAACATGATCCGTAAGGATCGCTATACGCCGAGTATGTATCAGGCGTTGCTGCCCACGGGGGAGGGGGGAGCGGAAGGGGGCACTGAGCTCTTTGGAGGGTTGGTTGACCGAGGAGAGGGAAAGGAAGAAAAGGAAAAGACAGTTCAGTCCAGCGGAGAGGGGAAGGAGGGGGAAGCGTCCCCCTCAGCCCCTGTGGATTCGGGCGATGTCGTTTCGGTGAAGGAATGTTTTGAGGATTCGTTTGGGCGGAAGCCGGATCGCTCCTTTTTGGCGAGTATTCGCAGGATGGTACAGGAGGGGATGGGGACGGTGGAGATCTGCGGTTTGATCCGGCAGAGTGTACGGAGTGTGCCGCGGAAGCCGGAGGCCTATATTCTTGCGATGGTGGAGAAGCGGCGGAAGGAGGAAGCTGCACAGGAGCGTGTTACAAAGCAGGGGGAGGATGCACCCTTGGCGGAGTGGGAGAAGGTTTGGCTGACCCAATTGAACAGGAGGAGGGAGGCTTTTGGAAAAAGTCTCGAAAAGGAGTGAGAGTTTTGTTTCCGCAGACTGCGGAGCGTTTGGAATCCGTCGGGTTTTCATTTCCGCAAGACGGGAGTACAAAACAGGAGAGACAGGAGTGCATTCGAGGGGCAATCTAAGGAGTTCAACATCTGAAATGTGGACATTCTAGGAAGAAAAAAGAGGAAGAGAATGGAAGGAAGAGAATAATCAAAAAATCATGCAAGACAATTTCTCAGAACTACGGACATAGTTTTCTAAACTAAATGGCTACTGAGTGCCCAGGATCAAAGGATGAAAAGAGACCTATGTCAATAAACATCATCCTACATTTTCAGAAAACTGGGGATAACAAGGTTGCATATACTTCCAGAGAGAAAACCATGAAGAGGCCCTTCAGAGCCCGGCCCCTTGCTCGCTCCG
>JARIAV010000153.1 GCA_029257685.1 Butyricicoccus sp. | reverse complement strand
ACTATCCGGTGGACGGCGTTTCCCCCATGCAGAAATTGCAGATGGTGACGCAGCAGGGCGAGAACGTGGAGGTCGTCGCGATCCGCGGCAACTTTGACGATGCCCAATCGGCGGTCAAGCGCATCTTTACGGACAAGGACACGGCGGCGCGTCTCGATGCCCATGGGCGGATGCTCTCCTCGGCAAATTCGATCAACTGGGGACGCCTCGCACCACAGATCGCCTATTATGTGTCCGCGTACTGCGACCTTCTGGGCGCGGGCAAGCTCGCACACGGGCAGACGGTCAATGTGTGCGTGCCCACGGGCAATTTTGGCAACATCCTTGCGGCATATATCGCAAAGCAGATGGGCGTACCGCTGGGCAAGCTGATCTGCGCCTCCAATGAAAACCATGTGCTGACCGATTTCTTCGCACAGGATGGCGTGTACGACCGAAACCGGCCGTTCCATACGACCGATTCTCCCTCTATTGACATCTTGATCTCGTCCAATCTGGAGCGTCTGCTGTTCTTCCTCTCGGGGCAGGACGACGCGCTCGTGAGACGGCAGATGGACGCACTCGCAGCGGACGGACGCTATGACGTATCGGGCACACTGGGCGAGCGGCTCCGTGCAGACTTTGCGGCTGGCTGGTGTGACGATGCGGAGACCGCGGAAACCATCCGCCGCGTGTTCGAGGAGCAGAAGTATCTGTGCGATCCGCATACGGCGGTTGCGCTGCACGTCATGGAGACATACCGCGCCGAGACGGGCGACACCGCGCCTGTGATCGTTGCCTCGACGGCAAGCCCGTTCAAGTTCTGCAAGCCGGTGGCGGCAGCCCTTGGGCATCCCATCGAGACGGACGGCACGGAACAGCTCGCCGCGCTCGAGGCGGTCTCCGGCTGCAAGGCCCCTGCACCGCTCGCGGCATTGGGCGCAAAAACACCGCGTTTCGATCGCGTGGTGGACAAGGGAGAGATCCTGTCCACGCTCGATCTCATCCTGTAAGCGATGGCACTGTATACGATAGCCGACCTGCATCTGGCGTGCTCGGTCAACAAACCGATGGATATTTTTGGGGGTCGCTGGCAAAATTATATGGAGAAGATCCGCACGCGCTGGCACGCAGTCGTGCAGGCGGAAGACACCGTGGTCATCGGCGGTGACATTTCATGGGGCATCGACTTTGCGCAGTCGAGGGCGGATTTCGCCTACCTCGATGCCCTGCCGGGGCGCAAGATCATCCTCAAGGGCAACCATGATCTCTGGTGGAACACGGTGCGCAAGATGGAAAATTTCGTGACGGAAAACGGATTCCAAAATATCCATTTTCTGCATAATAACTGCTATGTTTACGAGGATATCGCCATCTGCGGCACGCGCGGCTGGTTCTTTGAGGAGGACTTCAAGGAGAGCCATGACGAGAAGATCTTCCGGCGCGAGCTTTTGCGTCTGGAAGCCTCGCTCAAGGCGGGCAGGGCGACGGGCGCAAAGGAGATCTATTGCTTCCTGCACTATCCGCCGCTCTATGCGAACTTCCGCTGCGGCGAGATCATCGCGCTCATGCAGCAGTACGGTGTGACGCGCTGCATCTATGGGCATCTGCACTCGGACAGCCTGCGCTGGGCGGTCACGGGGCTGCATGACGGCATCGAGTTCATCCTCGCGTCGGGCGATCATTTGGATTTTATGCCCATGCTGCTAAAAAAATAAAAAAAGGCTGGAAATTCCGGAGAAAATCTGGTAAAATATGTTGGATACAATTTTAGGAGGAATAAATTGTAATGGAACTGAAAAACGTTGAGAAACTGGAAAAGAGCATCACCGCTCTGACGATTGAAATTTCTGCCGCAGAGCTGGAAGCAGGCAAGGAGCAGGCATTTAAGAAGAATGGCAAGAAGATCTCCGTTCCGGGCTTCCGTAAGGGCAAGGCACCGCGCAAGGTCATCGAGAACCTGTACGGCGACGGCGTGTTCTTCGAGGACGCTCTCAATATCTGCTACCCGAAGGCATACGACGAAGCACTCGAAAAGTCCGGCATCAAGGCAGTCGCTCCGGCTGACGTTGAGATCTCCGAGATGACCGAGTCCGGCGCAGTCGTACTCGTATGCAAGGTTCCGGTCGAGCCGGAAGTGACTCTGGGCGAGTACAAGGGTCTGTCCGTAGAGAAGGAAGAGGCAAAGGTCCTCGTTGCTGACGTCAAGGCAGAGCTCGACCGCATGGCACAGCGTCTGTCCCGCACACAGGCGGTAGATCGCGCTGCAAAGAAGAACGACACCGTTGTCATCGACTTCGAGGGCTTCGTAGACGGCGTTGCATTCGAGGGCGGCAAGGGCGAGAACTTCGACCTCAAGTTGGGCTCCGGCACTTTCATTCCGGGCTTTGAGGATCAGCTGATCGGCACCAAGGCAGGTCAGGAGAAGGATGTTCTGGTCACTTTCCCAACTGAGTACCATGCAGCAGAGCTCGCTGGCAAGGAAGCAACCTTCAAGTGCACCGTGCACGAGGTCAAGGAGACCATCACGCCGGCGATCGACGACGAGTTCGCAAAGGACGTTTCCGAGACCGCTGAGACCGTTGAGGATCTCAAGAAGGAAGTCAAGGAGCGCCTGCTGGCACAGAAGGCCGAGACCTTCGAGCGCGACTACGAGGAAGCTCTCCTGACCGCTGTCATCGACGGCATGCAGGCTGAGATCCCGGACGCGATGGTAGAGGTACAGCTGGACAACGTCATGCAGGACTTCGGCTACCGCCTCCAGATGCAGGGCATGCAGCTTGACCAGTACGCAAAGATGAACGGCATGGACATGGCACAGTTCCGCGGTATGTTCCGTCCGCAGGCAGAGCGTCAGGTCAAGGTCCGTCTGGCACTGCAGAAGATCGTAGAGCTCGAGAAGCTGGAAGTTTCCGAGGACGAGGTCGAGGCAAAGTACAAGGAACTGGCAGAGCAGTATGGCATGGAAGCAGAGCAGGTCAAGAAGGCCCTGCCGGCAGACAGCATCACCTCCGATATGAAGCTGGATAAGGCGATCGCCCTCATCCGCGACAGCGCAAAGCCGAAGAAGAAGACCAAGAAGAAGGCTGAAGACAAGGCGGAAGAGAGCGCTGAATAAGGCATAAACGGGAGGAGACCATACATATCCTCCAATATACCGATATCTTGCAAATTTATGGGGGATCATGGAAAGGAGTTTTCTTTTATGAGTTTAGTACCTATGGTCATCGAGCCGACCAACCGAGGCGGAGAACGCTCGTATGACATCTTTTCCCGCCTGCTCAATGACCGCATCATCATGCTGTCAGACGAAGTCAACGACACCACGGCGTCCCTGATCGTTGCGCAGCTGCTGTATCTGGAGTCGCAGGATCCGGATAAGGACATTTCGTTCTATATCAATTCTCCGGGCGGCTCGGTCACGGCTGGCATGGCGATCTACGACACCATGAACTATATCAAGCCCGATGTTTCGACCATCTGTGTC
Source organism: Butyricicoccus sp. (assembly GCA_029257685.1). GTDB lineage: Bacteria > Bacillota > Clostridia > Oscillospirales > Butyricicoccaceae > Butyricicoccus. The sequence goes on along the minus strand of JARIAV010000153.1, from coordinate 1,942 downwards.
GGACTGGCGGCTTCTATGGGTGCTTTTCTGCTGTCTTCGGGCGCAAAGGGCAAGCGTTTTGCGCTGCCGAACTCTGAGATCATGATCCATCAGCCACTTGGCGGCGCGAAGGGTCAGGCTTCAGATATCAAGATCCATGCAGATTGGATCCTGAAAACGCGTGACAAGCTCAATCATATTTTGGCAGACAACACCGGAAAGCCGCTGGAAGTGATCGAGCGCGATACAGACCGTGACAACTTTATGAGTGCCGCGGACGCAATGGCGTACGGCCTCATCGATAAGGTATACGACAAGCGCTAAATCATGCACACGCACGACCATCGGCAGGACTTTCTGCCGATGGTTTGCGTGTTTTTTAGAAATGCACGTTATGAGGTGAATGATGGCAAATTTTGATGAAAACAAGACGCTGCACTGCTCGTTCTGCGGCAAGCCGCAGAACAAGGTGCGCAAGCTGGTGGCTGGCCCCAATGTATATATCTGTGATGAGTGCATCAATGTATGTGCAAGCATCCTCGATGACGAGCTGGGCATCGATTACAGCGATGGCCCCGAGGAGGGCGCAGACGCACCGGAGACCCTGCCCACGCCGCGTGAACTCAAGGAAGTCCTCGACCAGTATGTCGTTGGTCAGGACGAAGCCAAGGTCGCGCTGAGTGTTGCAGTTTACAACCACTATAAGCGGATCTTCCGCGGCGGTGACGATGATATCGAGCTGGCAAAGAGCAACATCCTGATGCTGGGGCCGTCCGGTTCGGGTAAGACCCTGCTGGCGCAGACCCTCGCAAGGACCTTGCAGGTGCCGTTCGCGATCGCGGACGCGACCACGCTGACCGAAGCCGGTTATGTCGGTGAGGACGTGGAAAACATCCTGCTGCGTCTCATTCAGGCAGCCGATTTCGATGTGGAGAAGGCGGAGCGCGGCATCATCTATGTGGACGAGATCGACAAGATCGCGAGAAAATCGGAAAATCCGTCCATCACGCGCGACGTATCCGGCGAGGGCGTACAGCAGGCACTGCTCAAGATGCTCGAGGGTACGACCGCAAACGTACCGCCGCAGGGCGGACGCAAGCACCCACATCAGGAATTCATCCAGATCGATACGACCAATATCCTGTTCATATGCGGCGGTGCGTTCGATGGCATCGAAAAGATCATCCAGAACCGCATCGGCAAGAAGGGCATCGGATTCGGTGCGGAGGTGCACAGCAAGAACGACGAGGCAGCAAACCAGATGCTGGAAAAGATCGAGCCGCATGATCTTATGAAGTTCGGCTTGATCCCGGAGCTGATCGGCCGTCTGCCTGCGATCGTGTCGCTGCACTCGCTGGACGAGGAAGCGCTCATGCGTATCCTGACCGAGCCCAAGAACGCACTTGTCAAGCAGTATACCAAGCTGTTTGCGCTGGACAACGTCAAGCTGGTGTTCGATCCGGAGGCGCTGCGTGAGGTCGCGAAGATCGCGGTCGAGCGCAAGACCGGTGCGCGCGGCCTGCGCGGTGTGCTGGAAAATATCATGACCGATATCATGTTCGAGATCCCCTCGGACGACTCGATCGTGCGTGTAGAGATCACGCCGGCAGTCGTAAAGGGCGAGGGCAAGCCCGAGGTCATGCGTGAGCCGAAGCCGGAAGAAAAGGCTTAAGGCGAGCGGAATTGTCAAAGGAAGGGATATGGTATGCATTGCCGTATCCCTTTTTTGTCGAAATCTCCAATGCTTTCCGCTTGAAACGATGCCTTTTGTATACTATACTTATCATAAGGCTTTCTTGCTGTGAGCCTCTGTGATTTTGTGCACTGCTTGCGGGGCAGGAAACCGATCGCAAGGGGATGCCTGCAGGCGGTCCTCCCCCTCGAAGCAACGCCATTCAGATAGAAAATTCGGAGTATTTAATAATATGAACGTGAACCAAGAAAAAAAGCAGAGGATACTGCC
>JARIAV010000150.1 GCA_029257685.1 Butyricicoccus sp. | reverse complement strand
GTATCCAGCGTAAAGCCGAATTTTTCTCCCAAGGCATCATAGTACATGCGCGAAATGCTGCCTGCTTCCGCATTCGACCAGCCAGAGGCGCGGATCGCGCCGCCTGCAATGGAAAGCGTGCGGTTCGGGATCACTCGATCGGGGTCGATCTTCATCCGAATGCCCAAGCCCGTACAGGTCGGACAGGCCCCATAAGGATTATTGAACGAGAACATCCGCGGTGTCAGTTCCTCAATGGAAATGCCGCAGTCCTCGCACGCGTAATTCTGGGAAAATGTGAGCACCTCGCCGCCGATGACATCGGCAAGCACCAAGCCGCCGGAAAGTGCGGAAGCCGTCTCCACCGAATCGGTCAGGCGCGAACGCGCATCTGCGCGGACCACGAGTCGATCGACCACGATCTCGATGGAGTGCTTCTTATTCTTTTCCAGCTTGATCTCCTCGGACAGATCATACAGATTGCCGTCTACGCGTACACGCACATAGCCGGATTTCTGCGCGTCCTTCAGCACCTTGACATGCTCGCCCTTGCGCTGACGCACCACGGGCGCAAGCACTTGCAGTTTTGTTCCCTCCGGCAAGCCCATCAGCTGATCGATGATCTGGTCGATGGTCTGCTGCTGGATCTCCTTTCCGCATTTCGGGCAATGCGGTATGCCGATCCGCGCCCATAACAGACGCAGATAATCATAGATCTCCGTCACCGTTCCCACCGTGGAACGCGGATTTTTCGAGGTCGTTTTCTGGTCGATGGAGATCGCCGGAGACAGCCCCTCGATATAATCGACATCGGGTTTTTCCATCTGTCCCAGAAACTGCCGCGCATAGGAGGAGAGCGACTCGACATACCGCCGCTGTCCCTCTGCATAGATGGTATCGAACGCCAGCGATGACTTTCCCGAACCGGACAGTCCGGTAAATACCACCAGCTGATCGCGGGGGATCGCGAGATCGACATTTTTCAGATTATGCTCTCTCGCACCCTTGATATAAATTTGATCTTGCATAATATGCCTTTCTAAAAGATTCGCATTCAAAGGAAGACGGCATTGCTTGCGCGTCGCTCATATTCGAGCTCCAGTTCTTCCTTGTGGTATAGATATCCTGCATCATCATAGTATTTTGCCCCAGTTGGGCATTTTTTTACGCAGGCACAGCATTTGACACAGATCCCCGGAACCAGTGTGGGATCGTTCGGGTCGATCGACCCCATCGGACAGACGCGCACGCACAGGCCACAGGCATCACACAGTTCCGCATGGGTCTTGGGCTTTACCTTCAGGATATTGATGGGATTGCCTGCGCGATCGCGCGGTGTATAATACGGTGCGACCGGATCGTTCCCTGCAACGCGTGCAGGGGTGTGACAGGCATCGTCCTGTATGTTTTTCCACAGAGCCTGTGCAAATGTCCGCGCTTCCTGTAAATCATCGGCATCTGGCCGCCCTGCACCCAGAGTGGTCGAGAAGGCGTGTTCGCCCACAAATGCCGCCCCTGCAATGGTATGAAACCCATCGGTTTCCAGAATATTGCGCAGTTCTATGAGCGCATCATCAAAATTTCGATTGCCGAACAGCACCACCGGAACCGCGTGGGCACCGCCGCCCTCGATGGTCTCCAGATACTTCACCAGAAGATTGGGCACCCGTCCGGCATAGACGGGCGTACCAAAGATGACAAGATCGTCCGCGCAAAAGTGCGGTGCGGTCTGTCGGGCCTTGGGCAGGGTGAAATCCACCGTTTCACAGGGCAGTCCTGCCAGCTGTCCTATGGTCTGTGCGATCGTCGTGACCACCTTTTTCGTCGTCCCTGTCGCACTCCAATACATTGCATAGATCCGTTTCATCTCTCTCATCCTCTCATGCTGTCCATTCTCACAGGTCGTTTTGCAGACTCTGGATCTGGTCACGCAGCTCTGCTGCAAGCTCGAATTCCAGCAGCTTCGCCGCTTCCTTCATCTGCCGTGTCAGCCGCGCGATCTCCGCATTGCGCTCGGTCTTGCTCATGCGCTTTTTCTTCGGCGTCTTGCTCTCGCTTGAGATCTCGATGATCTCATGCACATTCTTCTGTATGGTCTTGGGCACGATGCCGTGTGCCGCATTGAATGCCATCTGCTTTTCCCGACGCCTTGCCGTCTCATCCATCGCACGGCGCATGGAATTTGTGATCGTATCCGCATACATGACAACGCGCCCTTCCGCATTGCGCGCCGCACGTCCGATCGTCTGTATGAGCGAGGTTTCCGAGCGCAGGAAGCCTTCCTTGTCCGCATCCAAAATTGCAACAAGGGAGACTTCAGGCAGATCCAGTCCCTCTCGCAAAAGGTTGATGCCTACAAGCACATCATACAGTCCCAGCCGCAGGTCGCGGATAAGCTCCATACGCTCAATGGTCTTGACATCATGGTGCAGATATCTGACGCGCACGCCCGCATTTTCCAGATAATCGGTCGGATCCTCCGCCATCTTCTTGGTGAGCGTCGTGACCAGCACGCGCTCCTTGCGCGCAGTCACGGCGTGGATCTCTCCCAGCAGATCATCGATCTGCCCCTCGACCGGCCGCACATCGATGATGGGATCGAGCAGACCGGTCGGACGGATCACCTGCTCGACGATCTGCCCCGAACGCTCCTTTTCGTACTCGCCCGGCGTTGCCGATACATAGATCACCTGATTGATGCGGTCATTGAACTCCTCAAAGTTCAGCGGTCGGTTATCCAGCGCGGACGGCAGGCGGAACCCATTTTCAATGAGGCTGGTTTTGCGTGCAAAGTCTCCATGATACATCGCGCGCACCTGCGGCAGGGTGACATGGCTTTCGTCTATGATGAGCAGGAAATCCTTTGGGAAATAGTCGATGAGCGTACATGGCGCCGAGCCCGGCTCTCTGCCTGAGATCACACGCGAATAGTTTTCGATGCCGCTGCAAAAGCCGATCTCCTGCATCATCTCGATATCATATCTGGTGCGCTGGGCGATGCGCTGGGCTTCTACGAACTTTCCGTTTTCCTCAAACCAGCGCACCCGCTCGTCCAGCTCCTGTTCCAGCTCTCCAATGGCGCGCTGCATCTTCTCACGCGTTGTGACATAATGGCTCGCCGGATAGATGGCAACATGCTGTACGTCACGCGTGGGCGTTCCCGTAAGCGGATTGATCTCACACAGCCGGTCGATCTCGTCCCCGAAAAATTCCACGCGAAACGCCATGTTTTCCGCATACGCCGGCCAGATCTCCACCACATCGCCGCGCACCCGAAAGCGATTGCGCTCAAAGGCGATATCGTTGCGCTCATATTGGATCTCGATCAGCTTGCGCAGGAGATCGTCACGGTTTTTCTCCATGCCCGGACGCAGGGAAATGACCATGTTTTTATAGTCGATCGGGTCGCCCAGAGAATAGATACAGGAAACCGACGCCACGATGATGACGTCCTCCCGCTCGAACAGCGCACTGGTCGCCGAGTGGCGCAGGCGGTCGATCTCCTCATTGATCGCGGAATCCTTTTCGATATAGGTATCCGTAGAGGCGATATACGCCTCCGGCTGATAATAATCATAGTATGACACAAAGAACTCGACTGCATTGTGGGGAAAAAACTCACGCAGTTCTGAACACAGCTGTGCCGCCAAGGTCTTATTGTGTGCAAGCACGAGCGTCGGACGCTGTGTCCGCGCAATGATATTTGCCATGGTAAAGGTTTTACCAGAACCCGTTACACCAAGCAGGGTCTGTTCCGTCAGTCCGTTCTCGACACCGGCAGACAGGGCTTCCACCGCCGCCGGCTGATCGCCAGCCATTTGATATGCGCTGACTATCTCAAATTTTGGCATCCCAAGTTCCTCCTGTTTGAAAAAATCACATCACCCCAAAAATCCGCTTTCTGCGAGTGAAACAAAGTTATGCTCTCCAAAAATCAGGTGCTCGATCAGCTCCACGCCAACACCGGAGAGCAGGGCGCGCAGCTGTATGGTCGTCTCGATATCCTGCTGGGAGGGGATCGCCGGACCACGCGGATGATTGTGCGCCAATACCGTTGCCGCCGCGCGATGACGCACGGCAAGTGCATTGATCTTCTGTATGCTGACCTCACTTGCATTGACCGCCCCTGTGCTGATCACATCACAGCTGATGGGACGTCTCGAGGCATCCATACAGAGCAGGATCGCGGCTTCCTCGCGCATCCCCTTGAACTGCGGGCGCAGATAATCCGCCATACGCGTGATGGTGTCCAGCTTGAGATCGCTCTGGCTCTGGATCACACGGCTGCGATCGCATCTGCGCTCATGCTCTCCAAGCGTATAAAGGAAAAGTGCGATCTGATCGCCCACGCCATCTACCTTTTTCAGCTCCTCGATGGAAGCCTCAAAGACCCGATGATAGCTGCCAAAGGTACGAATGAGGCGATGTGCCAACGGGTTGACATCGCGGCGCGGTACGATATAGTATAGCAAAACTTCCAGTGCTTCATGCGGCTCCAAACTGTCAAAGCCCTGCCGGACCATCCGCGCACGCATACGCGAGCGATGATCCCTATGCTCCGCGGCATCCAGCCGCGCCTGCTCATCTGGTTGTTTTCCCATCGTGTTCCTCCCTGTTGTTGTGTGTGCGCACGCGCACGGTCTGTGCCTGCGCTGCCAGCACCGCTTCGGTCTGTGCTTCGTGTACGATCATCGGAAAGGGTATGGTCGGCACGGGTGCGATCTCATGCGGACGCAGACTTTTTGCCATCCAGATGACATCGCGCCACTGTCCAAACTTATACATACTGTCCTGATACGCCCCTGAGATGACAAACCCCATCGCAGAATGGAATTTGATGCTTCGCTCATTGGGCGAGGTGATGCCCACAAAGATGTTATAATACCCCTGCCGCACAAGCAGCGAAAACAGCGCACGGTACAGGGCCGCCGCGACCCCACACCGATGGAACTCCGGCGCGACATAGATCGAGGTCTCCACCGACCACTGATAACCGGCACGGGTACGGTGCGGCGCGGCATAGCCATAACCCGCCGCCTTTCCCCCGATGCGGCAGATAAGCCACGGGAGCTGTGCCGTA
>JARIAV010000128.1 GCA_029257685.1 Butyricicoccus sp. | reverse complement strand
AAAAAATCGTTTCTGCATTTTCCCCTTACACTTTTTCAAAATCGCTGGCATTTTCCGAAAAATTTGCTATACTAACTTCTGTAATGTAATTGTGTGTTCACTCGGGTCATTCGACTCCACACAACCGCATTCTTTTCTTCATCTCAGCAGGTCACTTACATCTTCAACTATTATCCTCTTGCCTGCTGAAAACCAACAGGCCGCACCCCCCTGTGCAGCCCGTTGATTCCTCTTACCTGCTCCGCGTATCGTTCCGCGGAGCAGGTTTTTTTATGTTCACTTCAAGATCACATTTTCATTGCCCAGCGCAAACCGCAGCTTCTGCATGATCTGCAAATTGCCGATGCACCACAGCGGTCTGGGTGCCAGCATGCGCTTTTTGGTATCCATCGGGCAGAAAACGACCGGCACTTCGCCGGGATGCTGGGTCAGGATCGCCTTCGCCTCCTCAAACAGCACGCCCTCCATATCCGGCACACGCAGATACAGCTTCTGCCCTGCCTGTGCCATCGCCTGCGGCGCAGTCAGCACCGGTTTCTTGGGCGTTTCCTGCCGTGCTTCCAGCTCGGCAACGCTTTCCTCGGTCAGCGGCGCGGCGGTTTGGGCAATCAGCTTGGGGGCCTCGTCCTCACGGGCGTCGATCCGTCCGGTCACCAGAACCGCGGCATCCTCGGAAAAATACGAGCCATACTGCTGCAAGGCATTCGGGAAGATCACAAGCTCGATGCTGCCCGTGATATCCTCGACCACCGCATACGCCATCATGCTTCCGGATTTGGTCGCCTTCAGGCGCATACTCGATACCACACATGCCAGACGCACGGTCATGCCGTCCTGATACTCCGGCTGGTCGGCATCCACGCTCAGATCCTCTGTGATCTTGCGGATGGGTGCGGCATGGGCACGCATGGCAAGGGCGCGGTATGCATCCATCGGATGCCCTGAGAGATACAGTCCGGTCGTCTGCTTTTCCAGCGTGAGCAGCTCGCGCTTGCTCATTTCCGGAATTTTCGGCATATCGATCTCCTGATCGTGTACGTCCTCCATGCCCAGTCCAAAGAGATCGAGCTGCCCTGCTACATTCTTTTTGCGCTCATTTGCCACGGCATCGACCACGCGCTCGTACACCGCGAGCAGCTGACTGCGATGGAACCCCATCGAATCGAACGCACCTGCCTGAATGAGACTTTCCAGCGCACGGCGGTTGAGCTCCTTGTCATAGAGCCGCTGGCAGAAATCGAACAGCGACGTATACGCCCCATTCGCCTTGCGCTCCTCCACGAGCTGACGCATAAAGGCACGCCCGACGTTCTTGATCGCCGCAAGCCCGAAGCGGATATCCGCACCGGCGACCGAGAAGCCGTCCTCCGAGCTGTTGACATCGGGCGGCAGGACACGGATGCCCATATCCCGCGCCTCTGCGATATATTCCGAGATCTTGGCTGGCACATCGAGCACAGAGGTGAGCAGTGCCGCCAGATATTCACGCGGATAATGGCACTTGAGGTACGCGGTACGGTAGGATACCACCGCATAGCACACCGCATGCGCCTTATTGAAGGCATAGTTTGCGAAATCCATGATCTCATCAAAGATCGAGGCTGCGACCGGCTCCGGTACGCCGCGTGCGATCGCGCCGTCGATGCCTTCCTCGGCGTTGCCATAGATGAAGCTGACGCGCTCCTTTTCCAGCTCCTTGAATTTCTTCTTACTCATGGCACGGCGCACCATATCCGCCTTTCCAAGCGAATATCCGGCAAGGCGGCGGAACGCCTCCATGACCTGTTCCTGATAGACCATACAGCCGTAGGTAACGGACAGGATGGGCTCCAGAAGGGGATGCTTATATGTCACCTTTTCCGGATGGTGCCGGCACTCGATATAGCGCGGGATGGACTGCATGGGCCCCGGACGGTAGAGCGCAACGACTGCCGTGATATCCTCGATGGACTGGGGGCGCAATCCGGTGACGACATTGGTGATGCCTGCCGATTCCAGCTGGAACACGCCCATCGTCCTGCCCTGTCCGAGCATGTGGAAGGTCTCCTCGTCCTGATTGGATACCTTTTCAATGGAAAACGCCGGTGTATGCTGCTGTACCATCTTTTCCGCATCGGAAATGACCGTCAGCGTGCGCAGTCCCAGAAAATCCATCTTGAGCAGTCCGAGCTCCTCCAGCGTGGTCATGGGGAACTGCGTGACCATCTGTTCATCGTTGCGTGCCAGCGGTACATAGGTATCGACCGGCTCCTTTGTGATGACGACACCTGCCGCATGGGTCGAGGCATGGCGCGGCATGCCCTCCAGTGCGCGTGCCGTGTCGATCAGGTTCTTGACGGTCGGATTGCCGTCATACATTTTTTTGAGCTCCGGATTGACGGAAAGCGCACGGTCGATGGTGATATGCAGCTCCATCGGCACCTGCTTTGCAACCGCGTCCACCTCATTATAGGGAATGGACAGCGCACGCCCGACATCACGGATCGCCGCACGCGCCGCCATCGTTCCAAAGGTGACGATCTGTGCCACATGATCCGCGCCATACTTCTCTGTGACATAGCTGATGACCTCCGGACGGCGCACATAACAGAAATCGATATCGATATCCGGCATGGATACGCGCTCCGGATTGAGGAAACGTTCAAAATACAGGGAATACTTGATGGGGTCGAGATCCGTGATGCCGAGGCAGTAGGATACGATCGAGCCAGCCGCCGAACCACGCCCCGGCCCAACGGGGATGCCGTTCTTCTTGGCATAGTGGATGAAATCGGATACGATGAGGAAGTAATCCACAAACCCCATCTGGTCGATCATGCGGATCTCATAGTCCAGCCGCTCGCGCATCTCTCCCGTATCGTCCGGATACCGCTCATGCAGTCCTGCAAGGCACAGCTTGTCCAGATATTCCCTTGCAGTATATCCCTCCGGTACATCGAACTGCGGCAGGTGATACTTGCCGAATTCAAACTCCACCTGACAGCGGTTCGCGATCTCGACCGTGCGGGCGAGTGCTTCTTCATGCGCCGGAAACCGTGCACGCATTTCTTCCTCTGACTTGATGTAGAACTCACTCGTCTCAAAGCGCATCCGGCTGGGATCATCTACCGTCTTGCCCATCTGGATCGCCATCAGGACATCTTGGATCCTTGCGTCCTCTCGCGTCAGATAGTGTGCATCGTTCGTGATGACGAGCGGGATGCCCGTCTCCTCCGACAGGCGGTACAGCGCGAGGTTCACATCCTTCTGCACGGCGATGCCGTGATCCTGCAATTCCAGAAAGAAATTGTTTTCTCCGAAGATCTCCCGAAATTCCAGTGCCTGCCGCTTTGCGCCTGCATAATCCCCGTTCATCAGGGCATTGGGGATCGCACCGCCCAGACACGCGGAGAGGCAGATCAGCCCCTTGCTGTGTGCACGCAGCAGCTCCAGATCCACACGCGGACGCACATAGAAGCCCTCGGAAAAGCTGAGGCTCACCATGTGGATGAGGTTGCGGTAGCCCTCCATATTTTCACAGAGCAGGATCAAATGGCGGTGCCATTCCCCGTTTTGGTAGCCACGCTCGAAGCGCGAATTGGGGGTCACATAGACCTCGCAGCCGATGACGGGATGGATGCCCCGCGCCTTTGCCGCGCGATAGAACTCGATCGCACCGTACATGACCCCATGATCGGTCATCGCGACGGCAGGCTGTCCCAGCGCCGCCACCCGATCCATGAGCTTTTCGATGCGGCACGCACCATCGAGCAGGCTATATTCTGTATGAACATGCAGATGTACAAAGTTTTCCAAAATATCCTCCTTTTATTCGGCATCCGCGATGACACGCGCCGCGATCTCCATGATGCGCCCCAGTCGGTGACTCAGCCCCGGCTTGGAAATGGGCGGATCGAACATCGCCGCCAGCTCGGCAAGGCTCGCCGTCGGATTTGCGACCCGCAGATCCACCGTTTCCCGCAGATTTTCCGGAAAGATCTCGATGCCGCCGCACGCAAGTGCCCGCTCGATGGCGGCGATCTGCCGTGTCGAGGCGCTTGTGACCTTGATGAGGTTCGCCGTCTCACAGTTGACCGTACGGTTGACCTCATTGCGTAGCTGCTTTTCCACCTTGGCCTGCATGATCGCCATCATCGCATGGTGTGCACCGATCTTCGTCAGGAAATCCTCGATCTGGCTGCTCCCCTTCCAGTAAAGGAGCCATGCGGTGCGGCGTTCGGTGATCTTGGGCGCAAAGTTCAGATCCAGAAGCAGACTCATGACCTCGCGCGCCAGGATCGCATGTCCGGTTTTGATCTCCAAATGACACTTCTTTTCCGGACTGGATACCGTACCGGCTGCCAGAAAGGCACCGCGCAGGAACGCTGCCGCGCAGCATTCGTTCTCCGCAAGATTGCGGTTCAAATGATAGGTGATGTGGCTCTTGAAATCATAGCCCATCTGCTCCATGACCATGGCGATGAGCTCCGGCTGCTCGATCAGAACGACGCGGCGGCGTCCTTGCAGGATGGGTTGTACCTCGATGCTGCATACCTTTTTCAGCAGCGTGGCAATGCGCCGGATGATGGCACTCTGTTCACTGACGAAGCGGATCTCCCGATTGGAAAACGCCGAGCCGAACAGCAGCATCCCATACAGCTCCGCCGTCTGGCAGCAGGGCTTGCCCAGCGGCACGCGGCAAAGCTCGTTTTTTGTTTTTGCAGAAAAAGACAGCATCCCAGTGCCTCCCTTTATGCGCGGTGATAGTCGCGGTGTACGACCGTCAGATTCTTATTGCCCTGCTCACGCAGATGCGCCGCGAGTGCTTCCGTGATGGCAACCGAACGGTGCTTTCCGCCCGTACAGCCGATGCATACGACCACCGAGGTCTTGCCCTCCGAGATATAACGCGGAATCAGGAAATCCATGAGGGCATTGAGGTGCTTCATGAGGGCATCTGCCGTGCCGCCCTGAAATACATAGTCGCGCACCTCCGGCTCCGTGCCGTTGTGCTCGCGCAGGCTGATCTCATAATAGGGATTGGGCAGGAAACGCACATCGAATACCAGATCGGCTTCTGTCGGGATGCCGTGCTTGAAGCCAAAGGATTCCACAATGATCTCGAACAGGCGGTTGGGATCGGAGCCTGCAAACAGGCGTACCAGATGCTCGCGCAGGGTCGCGGCGGTCAGCTTGGTGGTATTGACCACATAATCCGCCTTGCCGCGCACGCCCTCCAGCATCTCGCGCTCCCGATCGATCGCCTCCGCAAGACTCAGCCCCTCATTCATGAGCGGATGCTTGCGGCGGGTCTCCTTATAGCGATTGATGAGCGTAGGTGTCGCCGTATCCAAAAACAGGATACGATAGTCACAGCCCATCGTGCGGATGCTGTCCAGCGAGGAAAACAGCGTCTGGAAGCTGCCGCCTGCGCGTACATCGGTCACGAGTGCGACCTTGTCATATTGCTCGGTCGCCGCCAGACAGACCTCTGCAAACTTCGGGATCAATGGAATGGGCAGGTTATCCACACAATAATATCCAAGATCCTCCAGAACCGCAACTGCGCGGCTTTTGCCTGCACCGGACATACCCGTTACAATGAGAAAATGCATGATCTTTCCCCCTTATCTATAAACGATCCAAGTTGTCATTACAGCAGCCGCACCTCACAATGGAGCGCGACCCCAAAATTTTTCAAAACGGTCTCCTGTACATGGGCGATGAGCGCCTGCATATCGGCACAGGTCGCGCCATCGCGATTGATCAAAAATCCTGCATGTTTTTCCGAGACCTGTGCACCGCCCACGGTATAGCCCATAAGTCCGCTGTCCTGAATGAGCTTTCCGGCGAAATATCCCTCCGGACGCTTGAAGGTCGAACCGGCGGACGGGAATTCCAGCGGCTGCTTTTCGCGCCGTCTCTGTGCATAATCCTGCATCTTTGTGCGGATCTGCTCAGGATCCCCTGCCTTCAGACGCATTTCCGAGGACAGGATGACCCAATCGGGATGCGCCTTGAAGATACTATCACGGTATCCGAATTGATGCTCTTCGCCCTCCACGGTACAGATCGTACCGTTCTCGTCCAGATATCTGGTGCGGATGACGATATCCGCCATTTGCCCGTCGTATGCGCCTGCGTTCATAAACACGGCACCGCCCAGCGTACCGGGGATGCCTGCGGCATACTCCGCGCCGCACAGCTCATGGCGCAGTGCCGTTGACGCCACGGAAAACAGGGACGCGCCCGCCTCTGCCGTGATGACATCCCCATCGACGCGGATCTCATGCATTTCCGCAGTGCACAGCACCACGCCGCGCACACCTTCATCGTGCACCAGCAGGTTCGATCCCCTGCCGATGACATAGAGCGGTGTTCCGCTCTTGCGGATGACAGGCACGATCTCCTCCAGTGGGGCACCCGAAGCGCAGTCCAAAAACAGGTCTGCCGGACCGCCGATGCGGAAGGTCGTGTGATGGGACATGGGTTCGTGTTCCCGAATCCGGATATATGATTCATAAGGCTTCAAAGCATCGATCAACGTGTGCATGAAGAGCCTCCTTTTTTATTTGATAGATATAGTATATTATAAACCAAAGCCGTTCTATGCGCAAGAAAGCGGCACTTTGTTTTTCCCTGCTGCCGAAAAAGTCCCACAACCGGCGTTGTGGGACTTTGAGAATGGATATGGTTTTTGCTTACGACAGCCAAATGCTTTCGCTTTCGCGCTCGTCCTTTTTGGAGCGGCACATGAGTGCCTGCACAGCTTCGCGCACATTGCCCTTTTCATACAGCACCGCATAGAGATGCTCGGTGATGGGCATGGAAATGCCGGTCTTCTTTGCCAGATGATAGCCTGCGTCGGTCGCATAGTAGCCTTCTACGACTGCGCCGATCTCTCGCAGGGCCTCCTGCACCTCTACGCCCTTTCCAATGAGGATGCCGGCGCGGCGGTTGCGCGAGTGCATCGAGGTACAGGTCACGATCAGGTCGCCCATGCCGGACAGTCCTGCAAAGGTCTCCTGATGCGCTCCCAGCGCAATGCCAAGGCGTGCGATCTCAGTCAAACCGCGCGTCATGAGGGCTGCCTTGGAGTTGTCTCCCAGCCCCATGCCGTCACAGATCCCAGCCGCCAGCGCAATGATGTTCTTGAACGCACCGCCCAACTCTGCGCCGATCATATCGGACGAGGTGTATACACGGAACACTTCGTTCATAAAGGCATCCTGACACAGCTCTGCTGCTGCGCGCGTCTCCGACGCTGCCACGATCGCCGTCGGGATACCGCGTGCGACCTCCTCGGCATGGGTGGGGCCCGTCAGTGCAACGACAGGGTTCCTGCCCTCGAAGCACTGCGCGATGGTCTCGGAGAACCGGCAATACCCGTGCGCTGCATCCAGCCCCTTGCCCACATTGACGATGGGCACGCCTGCCTGCACGACATCTGCCACCTTACGTGCCGTCTCTGCCACGGCAAAGCTGGGGACGGCGAGCACTACAAGCTCCGCTTCCTTGGCGCAGGTGAGATCGGTGGTCAGCGTGATGCGTTCCGGAATTTTAACATCCGGCAGCAGCTTTTCATTCATACGCGTCGTTTGCAGCAGCGTGCATTCCTCCTGCAAATGCGTCCATGTGGTCACTTCATGCCCATTTTGATCGAGCAGGATGGACAGGGCAATGCCCCAGCTGCCTGCACCATAAACCGTAATCTTCAATGTGAATCGTTCTCCTCTCCCTTGGAAATCACAGGCTTTGCATGGAAGCTGAATTTATTTTCCGTTCCCGTCAGGATACGCTTGATATTGGTGCGATGCAGATAGATGACCGCGAGAGCCAAACCGCCAATGACCGCTGTATACAGGGCATTGTGATAAAAATACTGCATCGCAAAGGGCACACTGAGCGCACCCACGATCGAACCGAGCGAGATCCAGCGTGTGATCGCAACCATCAGCACAAACAAGCCGAATGCGATCATAAACAGCCGCCAGTCAAACAAGAGCAGCGTCATCGCACCAACGAGCACGCCCTTGCCGCCGCGAAATCCAAAATATACCGGATATACATGTCCAATAACAACAAACACGCCTGCCAGCAGCTTTCCGCCGGGGCCGAGCAGCAGTCCGCCGATGGTGAGTGCCACGGCTGCCTTTCCCATATCTCCCAGCAGAACAAGCAGCGTTTTCTTCGCGCCCATCGTGCGGTATGCATTGGTCAGCCCTGCATTGCCGCTGCCATAGGATCGGATATCCTTCCCCAGCGTCAGCTTGCAGACGATGATCGCAAAGCTGAGAGAGCCCAACAGATAGGCACAGGCCATCGTGACCACGGCACAGCCTGCCGTGCCCAAGGTCTCCGCGATGGATCGGATCATTCTAATCACATCCCCCTGTTTTTTAGTCCTTGTCGCCGCGTTCGCGCACGATCATGCGTACCGGTGTTCCCGTCAGATCGAACACTTCACGGATCTGGTTTTCCAGATAACGCTGATAGGAGAAGTGGAACAAACGGGAATCGTTGCAGAAGCAGACGAAGGTTGGCGGACAGGTGGTTGCCTGCGTCATATAGTAGATCTTCAGGCGGCGCCCCTTGTCCGTGGGCGGCTGCACGCGTGCGGTCGCTTCTGCCAGAATGGAGTTGAGCTGACCGGTCGGGATACGCTTATGGTTCTGCTCATATACATCGCGGATGGTATCATAGATCTTTTCCACACGCTGTCCGGTCTTTGCCGAGATGAACAGCACCGGCGCATACGGCATATATGCCAGACCCTCGCGCACGCGCAGGGTGTACTCCTTCATGGTGTTGCCGTCCTTCTCCACAAGATCCCACTTGTTGACGATGATGACACACGCCTTACCTGCATTGTGCGCCTCGCCTGCGACCTTGGTGTCCTGCTCGGTCACGCCCTCGGTCGCGTCGATCATGATGACGCAGACGTCCGCGCGTTCCACCGCCATCAGCGAACGCATGACGGAGAACTTCTCGATCTTCTCCTCGACCTTGGACTTGCGCCGGATCCCAGCCGTATCGATAAAGGTGAACTTGCCATGTGCATTGTCCAGCTTGGCATCTACGCTGTCACGGGTCGTGCCCGCAACATTGGACACGATGACGCGTTCTTCCCCCAGCACCTGATTGAGCAGGGAGGATTTTCCGACATTCGGCTTGCCGATGAGTGCGACACGGATGCGGTCTTCGTCCTCATCCTCGCCGTCCTCCGGCGGAAAATATTCGTATACCGCATCGAGCAGATCGCCTGTGCCGTAGCCATGCAGCGCGGAGATGCCGAACGGATCGCCCAGCCCAAGGTTATAGAACTCGTAAAACTCCGGATCGGGCTGACCCGGCTTATCGCACTTATTGACTGCCAGCACGATGGGCTTCCCGCTGCGCTGGAGCATCGCCGCAACATCCATATCGGATGCGGTGACACCGGTGCGCAGATCGGTGATAAAGATGATGACATCGGCATGGTGGATCGCCGCCTCTGCCTGATAGCGCATGAACTTCAAGATCTCGTTGTCATTGCGCGGCTCGATACCGCCGGTATCGATGATGGAGAAGACACGGCCGCGCCAGTCGCACTCGGCATACAGGCGGTCACGGGTGACGCCCGGCGTATCCTCCACGATCGAAAGCCGCTTTCCAGCCAAACGGTTGAACAGCTGTGACTTTCCCACATTCGGTCTGCCAACGATCGCAACAGTTGGTTTAGACATTAGCAATTCGCCTCCTTCAAAACAGGGTCATGATAAACAAACAGGGATTCTCCGAAAATGTTCAGGCTTCTTCAAAGATCTTGGCGAGCAGATCCCCGCCGTCGATCTCGACCGGAATGACCGGTACGCCCAGCTGTGCGGAGACGTCCGCAAGGGTCAGATCATCGAGGAACACATCGCCGCCGTCGCGCAGCATATTGGCAGAGACCAGCACGCGCTCGCCCAGCTCCTTGCCGGAAAGCTGTTCCAACAGATCCCGTGCCGTGATCAGTCCGGCAACCGTAACGCCAGTCCCAAAAAACACGTTATCGATCTCGTATACATTTCCAGATAAATTATCGCACACCTTGCGTGCTTCGTCAATCAATGTCTCCATGGTAGACACTGCGGCCTCACCGGTCGCGATGCAGAACGGGCGCGGGTGCTTGCCTGCATAGTCCGGCAGGGCAAGACGGAATTCCTCCGCAAACAGCGGCAGCATCCCGATCCCGTTTTCAAACTGCGTGAAATCCTCATAATACTCCGCATCGGGCAGCGGTCTGCCTGCCTTGAGGTACACCTCGTCACCGCACCACGCAAGCCGTGTGCCGTGCTTCTGCATACATTTTTCCGCGAAGCTCTCCACGATATCCAGCATTTCCTCCGCGCCTTCCTTGGTGGTCGGCTGAAGTGGATACAACCCGTCTCTGTGCTGTGTCATGCCGAACGGAACGACCGAAATCGAGGTCACCGCCGGATACAGGGCTTCCAGATCATTGAGCGAGCGGCGCAGCTCGTCGCCATCGTTCATGCCCTCGCAGATGACCAGCTGACAGTTCATGGAGATGCCACCCTCTGCAAAGCGGGGCAGCAGCTTGAGGGACTCCCCCGCTCTGGGGTTTTGCAGCATTTTGATGCGCAGTTCAGGATTTGTCGTCTGTACGGAAATATTGATGGGGGAGATGTGCATACGCAGGACGCGCTGCACATCTTCCTCCGAAAGATTGGTCATAGTGATATAGTTGCCGAGCAGGAAGGACATACGCGCGTCATCGTCCTTGACGTAGAGCGTTTCCCGCATCCCCTTCGGCATCTGGTCGATAAAGCAAAAGACACACTTATTGGAGCAGCGCTTCATCTTGTCCATGAGATAATGCTCAAAGTTCAGCCCCAGCGGTTCGCCCTCGCGCTTGCGGATGACGACGGTGCGCTTTTCTCCGGCTTCGGACAGCAGCTCCAAGGTCAGCTTTGCATCATATCCATAGAATTTATAGTCCAGTACGTCGCGCACGGCTGCGCCATCGATCATCAGCAGGGTTTCTCCTGCAACGATCCCAGCGCGCTCTGCCGGCGATCCCGGATCGACTGAAGTAATTTTCGATGCCATATTGTTTTCCCTTCTCTTGGCAAAAAAATAGAGAAAGCATCTGCTTTCCCTACTTTTTTCTTCATTTTGCTTACGCTTCGGTCTGAACGACCTCACGGCCATTGTAATGACCGCAAGCCTTGCACATTCTGTGGGAGAGCTTGAACTCGCCGCACTTCGGGCACTTGGTCATGCCGGGAAGCGAGAGCTTCCAGTGGGAGTTACGTCTCTTATCACGTCTAGCCTTAGACGTCTTTCTCTTAGGTACTGCCATGTGGTAACACCTCCTACTTTATGTTCTAAGATTTTGAAAACCGTACTACCGTCCGCAGATCGCGAACGCTGACTCAGTCCTGCCGGCCCTCATTACCTTCGAGCAGCTTAGCCAGAACCGACATACGCGGATCGACCTGCTTTGATTCGCATGTGCACGCAGACACATTGCGATCACAGCCGCAGGAGGGACAAAGTCCTTTGCAGTCTTCCCTGCATAGATAAGTCATGTCCACCTGCAAGATGAGCGCGGGGATCAATACGTCCTCCAGCTCGATCTCATTGTTTTCGATGGGGAAAACATCCTCTTCCTCCTCGGCGTCCGCATCGCGCGAAAGCACGACATCGACCGACGCAGAGAGCGGGATCTCCAGATCCTTAAGGCATCTGGAGCAACAGGTATGATACATTGTTTCAACCTGACCGGTCAGGCGAAGGATCCCAAGATGGTTTACGATCTCACCGGAATAGGTGACAGGATCTTGGAACGGGCGTGCGCCATACAGTTCCTCAGCCGACAAATCGAGCGTGCCGGAAAAAGGGATCGTGTCTCCATGGACACCGATCAGTTGTCTTAAATCAATCTTCATGACTACCTCACATGGTACATTGGATATTATACTATAAATACTTCCTGCTTGTCAACTGTATTATGCAAAAAATGTGTATTTTCTTTTTTGGAAGAATCGTTTATACTATAAGAAACGGAAAACGACAGCAAATCGGAGGCGATTTTTCTCTTGAAAGAGTTTTTGATCAAACCAAACGACAGCGGCCAGCGGCTCAATAAATTTCTGGAAAAAGCCGTTCCTGCTCTCCCCGGCGGACTCATGCACAAATATGTACGGCTCAAGCGCATCAAGGTAAACGGCAAGCGCACCGAGCCCTCCTATAAGCTGTGCACGGGGGATCTTTTACAATTATACATCAATGACGAGTTTTTTGAAACCCCTGATACGGAAATGGCATACGAAAAAATTTCCGTGCCGCAGGTGCATGTCCTGTACGAGGACAGCCAGATCTTGCTTGCGGACAAACGCCCCGGCATGGTCGTCCATGCAGACGAGCGCGGCGACAGCGACACCCTGATCGCACACATTCAGGCGTATCTCATACAGAGCGGTCAATGGAACCCCAAGGACGAATCTTCCTTTGTGCCTGCGCTTTGCAACCGCATCGACCGCAACACCGGCGGCATCGTGGTCGCTGCCAAGACCGCCGAGGCCCTGCGCATCATGAACGACAAGATCCGTGACCACGAGCTGACCAAGCGTTATCTCTGTGTCGTACACGGCGTACCCAAGCTGCGTTCGGGCAAGATCACCCATTACCTGCGCCGCGACGAGACCAAAAAGCAGGTCGAGGTGTTCTCCCGCCCGACTCCCGGCGCAAAGACGGCACAGACGATCTATAAGGTGCTCGCAAACCGAAACGGCTTGTCGCTGGTCGAGTGTACCCTGCTCACCGGACGCACCCACCAGATCCGCGCACAGATGGCAGCCATCGGACACCCTCTGCTGGGAGACGGCAAATACGGTACGAACGCAAAGAACAAGCCATACGGCGAAACCAGCCAGCTTTTATATTCCTACCGCCTGACCTTTGACTTCACAACGGACAGCGGCGCACTGGAATACTTGAATGGTATGACCTTTACCGTACATGATATCCCCTTTGTTCAGAAGTATTTCCCCGGCTTCCAGATATCCAGCAGATAATTTTCTTCATCTCTGGGATCTGCGCCCACCTCCGGAACCCCAAACTTTTATCTAAATTTCAGACTTTGACGAGGAAAACGGCAGTTTGCGATCTGGCAGACTGCCGTTTTCAATCTCCGCGCTGCCGCACATCCAGTATCTTAACCTTGTAAAATCAAAAACACCCTGCACGAACTGTACAGAGTGTTGATGGAGGTACCACCCAGATTTGAACTGGGGATCAGGGAGTTGCAGTCCCACGCCTTACCACTTGGCTATGGTACCATATGGAGCGGATGACGAGGCTCGAACTCGCTACCTCCACCTTGGCAAGGTGGCGCTCTACCAGATGAGCTACATCCGCATTTTGTTGGTGCCTCCGGGCGGAATCACTTTTCCTGCGGGAAAAGCCTCGGCGGTTGCAACATGCCACCGACATATTGCCAAGAGCCGCCTTTCGATTCCGAATCGAAAGCGATGGAATTTGTTGGTGCCTCCGGGCGGAATCGAACCACCGACACGGGGATTTTCAGTCCCCTGCTCTACCGACTGAGCTACAGAGGCATATTGCCATTCCACAGGGAAAATGTTGGCGACCCGGATGGGATCTCTCCCGCGGTCTAAAAAACATGCCACTGGCATATTTTTTACGGTGCTTCGCACCGCCGACCTGTTCTCGCCCCATCTTCTTACTACGGAGAAAGATGTTGGCGACCCGGATGGGGCTCGAACCCACGACCTCTAGCGTGACAGGCTAGCGCTCTAACCAACTGAGCTACCGGGCCAGATGGTGGAAGTTACAGGGCTCGAACCTGTGACCCTCTGCTTGTAAGGCAGATGCTCTCCCAGCTGAGCTAAACTTCCAAGTCATCAGCGACGATATTTATTATACGGCATACCGTCGCCAATGTCAACACCTTTTTTCAAATTTTCCTTATTTTTCTTTTTTCGCCGCAGACGCTGCAAGTTCGCGCAGCTGCTCCGGTGTGAACGCATAGACATGATCGCAGAACTGACAGGTGATCTCGGTCTCCTTGCCTTCATCTGCCATGTCATTGAGCTCCTGCACGCCAAGGCTCACCAAGGCACGCGTGACCTTGCCCTCATTGCAGTTGCACCGGTACCCGACCGGAGACTCCTCCAAGAACTGCACCGCAAACCCATCGAGCACTGCACGCACGATATCTTCCAGTGACATTCCCTTGTCCAGCATGGTGGTCATCGCGCCTGCCTTTGCGATGTTCTGCTCCAGACGGTCGATATCCGCATCCTTTGCCCCCGGCATCAGCTGCACCAGATAGCCGCCTGCCTGACGCACGCTCTGGTCGGTATCCACCAGCACGCCCAGCGCACACGCGGACGGGATCTGCTCACTCTCCACGAAATAACGGGTCACGTCCTCCGCGATCTCGCCATTGACCAGTTCCGTCGTACCGGTCACCGGATCTTTCAGTCCGATATCCTTAATGACCATCAAATGCCCGAAGCCCACGCCCAAGCCAACATTCAGCTTGCCGTCCGGACGCAGCGGCAGATCCACCGCCGGATTCTGCAAATATCCGCGTGCATAGCCCTCGCTGTCCGCAACGCAGACGATCGTACCGAGCGGCCCGTCTCCGCGTACCTGCACGGTAACAGAACCATCCTCCACCTTGAGCTGGTTGCCCATCATAGAAGTGATGGTGAGGGTACGTCCCAGTGCCGCCGTTGCCAGCGGCAGGGTCTTATGAATGTTGCGTGCCTGCTCCACCATTTCTGTGGTCTGCACGGCAACGATCTGGATCTCTGCGTCCGCAGCGATCGCACGAATCATTCTATCCATATCAGTTTACTTCCTTTTTCCTTGCAATGATAAAAATACGGTCTTCGCTTCCGTCGAGCTGACCGAAGGACAGCTCCGGATGACATTCGATCCGGTCAAAGCCGCAATCCTCCAGCAGGGCGCACAGCATATCCGGTGCATAATACCGCTCCAGATGGCTTTCCTCCATGCGCTCCCAGCGGTTCTTCTCGCCCAGACGCTCGAAAATATCGAAGTCATAGGTGCAGATCGTGCCGTCGAACTCCGCCTGCCAGATGCAATAAACATCTTCATCCTCGCGCACATAGCACTGTCCGTCCATCGCCTCGAACTTCTTCTTTGTATTCACATCGAATACAAAAACGCCGTTCGGCTCCAAAAACAGGGACACACGGCGAAAGGCTTCCTGCAATACCTTGGGATCGGTCACATAGTTCACGCTGTCCAGACAGCACAAAACGGCCTGTATGGTTCCATACAGGTCTAGGTTCTCCATGCGCTGATGTAAAAATACAGGACGCGGGTCACAGTCGATCGTGTTGTTCATCGCCTGCATGAGCATTTCATTGGACGCGTCCACACCGATCATCTCATAGCCGCGCCGTGCCATCTCGCCCGAAAGTGAGCCTGTGCCGCACGCAAGATCGAGCGTCAGCTCCGGACGGAAGCCGCACCGCGCAAAGATCTGCTCAAAATAGTCTGCCCACTGGCTGTATCCCACGTCATCGGTAAAGCGGTCATAGTAGGCAGATAAAAAACGATAGCTGTCCATTTATGCCTTTTCCTTCGCGCGGTCGAGCACCATGCGATAGCCGTCTGTGCCATAGATGAGGCACTTGTTCACGCGGCTGATGGTTGCCGTGCTCGCACCGGTCTCCTTTACGATATCGCTGTAGATCTGTCCTTCGTCGAGCATTTTTGCCACCTGAAAACGCTGTGCCATCGCGCGCAGCTCGGTGATCGTACACAGATCCTCAAAAAAGTTATAACATTCTTCCACCGAGGTGAGGGACAGGACGCCCTCAAACAACTCATCCATGTGAGTATCCTTCAGTTTACTGTTCATTATATAACCTCCATAGGTTGAACTTCAAATTTATCCTAACATATTGCTTTACGAAAGTAAAGAGTTCCAGTGTAAAATTCGGAAATAGTTCATAAGTTTTCCACAGCTTACCAAAGAAAAAGCGGTGTGCTTTTGGGCACACCGCTGTAAAAATTATAAGATTCAGCGCACAGAGATGGAAATGGGCTTCGGCAGCTTTTGTCCGGGCGCAAACCCGATCTCCACCTCCAGCGGATAGGTCACATCCGTCGGCATCAAATATCCGGTATGCATGAGATGATCGTCCTCCAATATTTTGGAATACATCTCGGAAAAGCTGCCTTGCTTTCCATCTGCATCCACAAACCAACGGAACGGGCCAGTGTTGGTGTGATATGTCCCTTTCTCCGTCAATACGGAAAAATCATAAAACGAATCTGACAACTCCTCAGAAAGATCCTGCCTGATGTAATCCGGCAGCCCTGTGAGTGTTCCGTCCTCATGCAGGATGGCAGGCGGCAGATCCTTTGGCAACGCCGCCGCATTGTCCAGATGCAGGATCAGCGTTTCAGCCGTATCATACCACGCACTCTCCAGATAGATCTCTCCCACACCACCACTCGGATCACCGCCCGAGCCTGCGACCCCATTCATGATACCATCCACGCGTACACCATTTGCATCGGTCAGGTAGAACGGCAGATAGGTCAGCCAGCTGTCATTTTCCGGTGCTGTATGCCACTTCACGCAGGTATTCGTTGGGTACACCTCAACGGTGTCGATCGTGAGCGTCTGCCCCAGTACAGAAACCGTTTTGTCGATATCAAAGGTCTTGACGCTCCTGAGAAACTGCGGCTCTATGGTAAGTGGCACTTCAAAGGTGATACCAAGCGGCAGTTCGGTCATACCGGCATCCTGATATGCCTCGACATCGATCCGAACACGTTCCGGCGTATTCCCCTCTATCATATATTTCCAGTAATAGATGGGCGGCTCCGGCTTTCCCCCTCGAAACAGCGCCTTGAGCTTTCCGATCAGACCCGTTTCCTCGTCCTGCGGTTCGCTCTGCTCCTGCCCAAAGCTTCCGCCAGCCGCGATCTCCTCTCCCGTCTCGTCTTTGAATTCGGGATTCAGCGCAATCTCCCGCCCTTTTTCATCATACACGCGATAGAATACCGTAAGGTTCTTGGCATCCGCAACCAGATACTCGATTTTCAAGGTCACGCCGTCTTTCGTGTAGATTTCTCCCACCAGCTGCACATATTCATGCGCAATGGCAGCTTTCAGGCTGGGATCGAGCACCACGGCTTCCACCAGCTCCCGCACGATCGGCACACGGCTTGCCGCGAGCGCAAAGCCTGTCGAGCAGTTGACCAGCAGCACAAAGGCCGCTGCTGCGCCCAAAACGGCTGTAACCGGCTTCCAGAACTTCTTCCTGCGTTCGCTCCGCCGTCCGCGTTCGATCGCCTGCCGGATGCAGACTTCCAAACCATCCGGCACATTTTCTGCCTGTTGCAGCAGGGTGTTCCATTCCTGATCCCGTTTCATCATGCATCCTCCTCCAGTTCTACGCGCAGATATTTGAGCGCACGCCGCTGACGTGTCACGACTGTTCCCTGTGGGATCCGCAACGCCTCTGCCGTCTCCGACAGCGTTAGTCCCGTAAAATAACGCAGGACGATCACCGCTCTCAGCTCCTCCGGCAAATGCGCAATGGCTTCCTGAAGCGACAGGGAATCCAGATCCTCTGCTTTGACCTCCCCGATCTCCGCTATGCTTTGCTTGCTCCTCCGTTTGATCTCTTTATAACAAACATGAATTAAAATACGCGTCATCCATGTGGTGAAGTAGTCGGGCTCCCGCAGGTTCTTCCGTGCGCGGTATCCCTGATAGACCGCTTCCCCCACCGCATCGAGACTATCCTGTTCATTGCCAAGGTATCCATACGCCGTGCGATACAGCTGTGTGCGGATATCCTGCACACGAGACGCAAATACCATCGCATCCATTCCCATCGCCTCCTTTATCGTTCTATTGATTAGAGCTTTCCCCTTCTGATTTTGATTTCCTCTTTTTCAAAAATTTTCAACTTGCAAAAAAAGGTTCGGCATCGTCTGCCGAACCCTTTTCTTCTTTGTTATAATGGAACCTTTGTTGCAAACAGAAGTCCGCCTGCACGGAAGGACTTCGGATCACGATCCGCGATAATCAATGCACAGCGTCCATTTAATGCACTGTCATGCGATACAGAGCGTACCGGCTCCATGCTCTTGGTCTTCTCATTTGGTGCTTGTACATTGCTGACAAGGCACGCAAAGGATTCTACCGGAATCATCTTGGGGCCGACCTCACCGTAAGATACGACCGCGCCTGCCTCAGCCTTCCCGCGGAACACCTGCCCCATCAGGATGGTCGTGTCCTCGTATGGATAGACCTCATCTATACCAAAGACAAATTCCATTTCTTCCGGAATATGCACTTCAAATACAGGAAGTTTTCCCTGCTCTAATTCCTTATCGTTTCTATTATCTGCCATTGTGAAACTCCTTTCTATGGCGGTGATACAG
>JARIAV010000117.1 GCA_029257685.1 Butyricicoccus sp. | reverse complement strand
GGGGTGCGTGCGTCCAGAGCGGCGAATGTATCCGGTGCAAGACTGGCCGTCTGTGCGGCGCGCACATCGGTTTTTGCCCAAGGGGATACCCCCGTCAGTGCGCTCGCGGAGGATAGACAGGAGGTGGTGAGGGCAGCAGTAAGCAGCGTACAGAGTACGCGAAAATGCTTCATTTGAAGGAACTCCTTTCTGAGATGGGTGGATGGAAAACCTTCGAGGACGAAGGGGAAGATTACAATTTGATTACAAGTTCATTACAGCATAATCTATCGGGATTGTCAATTGTATTGACGAAAATCAAAGGATTTTGTTCCAAGCATTTTCTGTTTCATGCAGAGGGAGGACAGGAGGAGCTGGGGATAAATCTGTGTATGAAGTGGAAAAGTGATTACATGAAAATTTGTTAAAAACGAATAAAAATGGGATAAAATGAAACTTTTCTATAAAAAATGGAGGAAAAAAGGAACGAATAAAAAGTTATGCACACAATCCACAGGGTTATCCACAACAGGCCGTGAAAAAGAAAAATAACATAACGTAATCAGAGCATCCGGTCAAGGGTGCGATAGCTGAGTGCTTCTGCGATATGGCTTCCCCTGAGTGAATCGGAGTGGTCGAGATCGGCAATGGTGCGGGTGACACGGAGCAGACGGTCATAGGCGCGCGCGGTCAGTCCGAGCCGTTCAAACGCGCTTTCCAACATTTTTTGCCCATCTGTATCGACTGGACAAAAGGTGGACATATGTGCGGGTGGGATCTGTGCGTTACAGCGGATACCGGTACCATGAAAACGTGTCGTTTGCAGTGCCCGTGCGGCGAGTACGCGTGCACGGATGACCGAGGAGGGTTCTTCGCTGCGTGCTCCGCGGGAGGCAAGTGCGGCGTAAGAAACCGGCTGCACAGAGACCTGCAGATCGATGCGGTCGAGCAGAGGGCCGGAGAGTCGGTGCAGATATTTTTCCACATCCGAGCGGGAGCAGGTGCAGCGGGGGGTGCCATACCAGCCGCATTTACAGGGGTTCATGGCAGCGATCAGCTGGAAGCGGGCGGGATAGGTCACTTTTCCGGCAGCGCGCGAGATGGAAACGACCCCGTCCTCGATCGGCTGGCGCAGGACTTCGAGAACATTGCGGTGAAATTCCGGAAGCTCGTCTAAGAACAGAACACCATTGTGGGCAAGCGAGATATCGCCGGGGAGCGGCAGACGGGAAGCCGAGGAGGAACCGCCTGCCAGCGCCTGTGCAGAGATCGTGTGATGGGGCGCGCGGATGGGACGTCCGGACAGCCGCGCAGCCTCGCTTCCGCGGCCAACAGCCGACCAGATCCGGATGACCTCGAGCTGTTCGGCTTCGGAAAGCGGCGGGAGGATGCCGGCAAAGCGTTTGGCCATCATACTTTTGCCGGAGCCCGGAGAGCCAGAAAGCAGGATGTTGTGTCCGCCGGCCGCCGCGATCTCAAAGGCGCGCTTGACCGTCTGCTGTCCCAGAACATCGCAAAAATCCGGGATCTCCTGCGGCTTTTCTTCAGAAACAGGGATCGAGCAGGGCGGAAGCGGTGTGTCGTGTGCCAGATGATCGAGCAGAGGCGGAAGGGCATCGACCGGACAAATGGTAATACCAGAGGCAAAGGAGGCTTCGACCGCATTGGCGGCAGGCACATAGACCCGCTGGAAGCCGGCATCGCGTGCCGCCAGCACCATGGAGAGCACGCCGCGGACAGGGCGCAGGGCCCCCGTCAGGGAGACCTCGCCGAGGAACATGGAATCCTTGGGCGGCGTGTCGATCTGTCCGGAAGCGGCGAGTATGGCAAGCAGGATCGGCAGGTCGTAGACCGGCCCCTCCTTGCGCACATCGGCTGGTGCCAAATTGATGGTGATACGAGACACCGGCCAGTCATAATTTGAAGATTTGATCGCTGCGCGGACACGCTCTCCGGCCTCGGAAACTGCTTTGTCAGGCAAACCAACGATATCAAGACGCGGAAGTCCCGTCGAGAAAAAGCACTCGACCGAGACGATATATCCCTCGATGCCGGTCAGTCCGGCAGAATGGATGAGTGAAACCATACCAATACCTCCCCGAAAATATGCAAGTATATGATAGTAATATAATATACTTTTACTGTACTTGCCAAGAATTTTCTGTGAGAATGAGAGAATTCACAAAAATCTGATAGGGAGTGGTTTACATAACATGGCTCCGTGTGATAAAATATTAACGGTAACGTATTTTGCTTTTAGAACCGCACCGCAGGTGCGTTGTTCTGCTTTTTTCGTCAATCCGTAATTTCCATCAAGGAGGATTTCAAAACATGGCAAGAAAAATGAAGTCCATGGACGGTAATACCGCTGCGGCACATGTGTCGTATGCATTTACCGAGGTTGCAGGTATCTATCCGATTACCCCTTCCAGCCCCATGGCAGACAACGTTGACCAGTGGGCAGCCGCTGGCCAGAAGAACATTTTCGGTACAACTGTAAAGGTCGTCGAGATGCAGTCCGAGGCCGGTGCTGCTGGTACTGTGCATGGCTCTCTGGCAGCCGGTGCACTGACAACCACCTACACCGCTTCTCAGGGCCTGCTGCTCATGATCCCGAACATGTACAAGATCGCGGGTGAGCTTCTCCCCTGTGTCTTCCATGTTTCTGCGCGTACCGTTGCGTCCCACGCGCTCAACATCTTCGGTGATCATTCTGACGTTATGGCTTGCCGTCAGGTCGGTTTCGCTATGCTCTGTGAGACCAACCCGCAGGAAGTCATGGATCTGTCCGCGGTTGCACATCTGGCAACCCTGAAGTCCCGCGTGCCGTTCATCAACTTCTTTGACGGCTTCCGTACTTCCCATGAGATCCAGAAGATCCAGGTATGGGATTACAGCGATCTGGCTGAGATGTGCGATATGGATGCAGTAGAAGCATTCCGTAAGCGCGCCCTCAATCCGGAGCACCCTGTTATGCGCGGTTCCCACGAGAACGGCGATATCTTCTTCCAGCATCGTGAGGCTTGCAACAGCTACTATGAGGCTGTTCCGGGCATCGTGGAAGAGTATATGGCAAAGGTCAACGCAAAGCTGGGCACCGATTACCAGCTGTTCAACTACTACGGCGCACCGGATGCTGAGCGCGTTATCATCGCAATGGGCTCCATCTGTGACGTAGCAGAGGAAGTCATCGACTACCTGACCGCAAAGGGTGAGAAGGTCGGCCTCATCAAGGTTCGTCTGTATCGTCCGTTCGCAGCAGACAAGTTCGTTGCTGCAATTCCGGCAACTGCAAAGAAGATCGCAGTACTCGACCGTACCAAGGAGCCGGGCGCACAGGGCGAGCCGCTCTATCTGGACGTTATGACCGCTCTGCGCAATGCAGGCAAGAACGACCTCATCGTAACCGGCGGCCGTTATGGTCTGGGCTCCAAGGATACCCCTCCGGCTTCCGTATTTGCTGTATTTGACGAGCTGCAGAAGGATGCACCGAAGCAGATGTTCACTCTGGGCATCAATGACGACGTGACCCATCTGTCCCTTGAGGAGAAGCCCGCTCCGAATACCGCAGCAGAAGGCACCACAGAGTGTAAGTTCTGGGGTCTCGGCGGCGACGGTACCGTTGGTGCAAACAAGAACTCCATCAAGATCATCGGTGACCACACCGACAAGTATGTTCAGGCATATTTCCAGTACGACTCCAAGAAGACCGGCGGCGTAACCGTTTCTCACCTGCGTTTTGGTGACAAGCCGATCAAGAGCCCGTATTATATCAATAAGGCAGACTTTGTTGCCTGCCACAACCCGTCTTATGTAACCAAGCACTTCCCGATCGTGCGTGACGTAAAGCCGGGCGGCGTATTCCTCATCAACTGCCAGTGGACTCCTGAGGAGCTCGATCATCATCTGGCAGCTTCCGAGAAGCGCTATATCGCAAAGAACAACATTCAGCTCTATACCATCAATGCGATCGACCTCGCAATCGAGATCGGTATGGGCAAGCGTACCAACACCATCCTTCAGTCTGCATTCTTCGCACTGGCTAAGGTCATGCCTTCTGAGGAAGCGATCCGCTTCATGAAGGAAGCAGCAACCAAGTCCTATCTGAAGAAGGGTCAGGACGTTGTTGATATGAACCATAAGGCGATCGATGCAGGTGCAACCGCATTTGTTAAGATCGACGTACCGGCATCTTGGGCTGATGCACAGGATGATGAAAAGGGTGCTGCACTGGAAGGCCGTGAAAAGACCATTAAGATGGTTGAAGACATCATGGATCCGGTTGCTCGCATGGACGGCGACTCCCTGCCGGTATCTGCATTTGCAGGCGACCATGTTGACGGTACTTTCGAGCAGGGTGCTTCCGCTTACGAGAAGCGCGGCGTTGCAGTTACCGTTCCGACCTGGAACCAGGATACCTGTATCCAGTGTAACCAGTGTTCTTATGTCTGCCCGCATGCAACCATCCGCTCCTTCGCTCTGACCGAGGAAGAAGCAGCTGCTGCACCGGAAGGCTCCAAGATCGTTGATATCAAGGCTGGTAAGGGCAAGGGCACTTACAAGTTCGCGATCTCCGTTTCTCCGCTGGACTGCATGGGTTGTGGCGTTTGTGCCGGCATCTGTCCGGTCAAGGCTCTGACCATGGTTCCGCAGGAGCAGGAAGCTGCACAGCAGGATACCTTCAACTACATGGTTGCAAAGGTTTCCGAGAAGGCAGACATGATCTCCAACAAGACCGTAAAGGATTCTCAGTTCAAGACCCCGCTGCTTGAGTTCTCTGGCTCCTGCGCAGGCTGTGCTGAAACCGCATACGCACGTCTCATCACACAGGTTTGCGGCGATCGTATGTATATCTCCAACGCAACCGGTTGTTCCTCTATCTGGGGCGGCCCAGCTGCTACTTCCCCGTACACCGTTGACAAGAAGGGCCACGGTCCGGCTTGGGCAAACTCCCTGTTCGAGGATAACGCTGAGCATGGTCTGGGTATGTTCTACGGCCAGAAGGCGATCCGTGACCGCCTGATCGAGAAGCTGGAAGAAATGAAGCAGAGCGAGCATGCACCGGCTGAGGCAAAGGCTGCAATCGACAAGTTCCTCGAGACCAAGGAAGACGGCGCTGCAAATGCAGAGGCAACTACGGCTCTGGTTGCAGAGCTCGAAAAGGGCGCTGCTGCTGGCTGCACCGCTTGCAAGGAGATCCTCGACAGCAAGGAATACCTGTCCAAGAAGTCCGTTTGGATCTTCGGTGGTGACGGTTGGGCATACGACATCGGCTTTGGCGGTCTGGACCATGTTCTGGCTTCTGGCGAGGATGTAAACGTTATGGTATTCGATACCGAGGTTTACTCCAACACTGGCGGACAGGCTTCCAAGTCTACCAACATCGGTGCAGTTGCACAGTTCGCTGCTGCTGGTAAGTCCATCGGCAAGAAGTCCCTGTCTGAGATCGCAATGAGCTACGGCTATGTTTATGTAGCACAGGTTGCTATGGGTGCAAACCCGGCACAGACCCTGAAGGCGATCGCTGAGGCTGAGGCTTATCCGGGACCGTCCCTCATCATCGGTTATGCTCCGTGTGAGATGCACTCCATCAAGGGCGGCATGACCAACTGCATGAAGGAAATGAAGAAGGCTGTTGACTGCGGTTACTGGAACATGTTCCGCTTCAATCCGGCACTGAAGGCTGAGGGCAAGAATCCATTTGTTCTCGAGTCCAAGGAGCCGACAGCTGACTACCGTGAGTTCATCATGGGTGAGGCTCGTTACTCCGCTCTGACCCGCTCCTTCCCAGAGCGTGCAGAGAAGCTGTTCACAGCATCGGAAGAGGCTTCCAAGAAGAGATTCACACACCTGCAGAAGCTGCAGGCCCTGTACAGCGTAGACTGATCCGCTGTCATATAGAGCGAAAGAGCCGCCCTTCGGGGCGGCTTTTTTCTCTTTTGTGGAACAAAATTCATAAAATGTTCCTTGTATTTTTGCAGGAAAGCATTTACACTAGAAACAGTACGCAAGAATACAGAGGAGGAATTTGAAGTATGCGTTGGAAACAGATGGCAGCGCTTGCTTTGTGCATCACTGCCGTAATGATCCCAGTCTTCTTTGGAACAATACAGGGAAAAGAGCAGGCATCTGCCGCTTCTGTCCTCAGTCCGGCGGCACAGCCGTATAATACGGTCACCCGTTGGGAGCGAGAGACACAGGAGAATAAAATGGGTGATGATATCCAGATGATCAATGGATACAATGCGCAGGGAGATATGGTAGTTTCCATTTTGGAGAAGGAGACGCCGGTCATTACGGTATCCACCTATGATGAAGCAGGACGCAAGGTGGAGGTACACAGCTATGACAATGGAAAGCAGTTTGTACATAGCACATATACCTACAATGAAAAGGGAGATCAGACCAGCTGGCGATATCAGGCGCGCACACCGGAGGGTGTGACCGATACCAAGCAGACCTATGAATATCGTTATGAAGCAGGCGTGCTGGCTGAGAAAACGACCTATCAATCCGATCAGCTCATCGCAAAAGAGACCTATACACGGGAGCAGACCGAGCAGGGAACGGTCGTGCGAACCATTGCACCGGGGGAGCTGTCGCCTGATCTGACCTGTTATGATGCAGAGGGAAAACCGCTCTGGAGAGAGAAGGATACCTATCGCATGGTGTATTATTATGACCAGCAGGGGCGGGAAACGGAAAATTGCGTGATCGCAGATGGGATGCAGCAGAACCGCACCCTGACGCTGTATGGAGAAGATGGTCTGGTATATCGCCGAATCCTGTATGGCGTATCCATTGATGATGTCATCAGCGTCAGTGAGATCGAGCAGCTTGCCGAAACACCGCAGCTTTGGCTGGATTTCACGCAGAAGCAGGAAACAACGGTGATCGTCACACCGGAAACAACACCGGAGACCGTAGATCCAGCAACAGAGGAAGCTGTGCAGGAACAGGGGAACGCGCAGGATACGGAAGTGGCACAGGGATAAAAAGAGCTCTGCAATGGAGCGAAGATAGTAGGGGATACAATCTTTAGGAAAGATTCTCAAACTCTGTCAAAAAATGATACGCATTTCTATCAATATCGTCCGATTGACAATATACACTAAAATGGTATAATATTTATATGAAGAGGATGCGGATCGAGTGATCCGTGTAAGAGGAATCGAATGAATCAAGAGAAATGAAGGGGAATCTATCAAATGACATATCAGGTAACGAATGATTTACTGACAGGGAATATCACCATCGACAATGAGCACAGGCAGCTGTTTCAGGCGATCAACGCCCTGCTGGAAGCTTGTGCACATGGGAAAGGTCGCAATCAGCTGGCACAGACGATGACCTTCCTGCAATCATATATCGCGCAGCATTTTGCACATGAGGAGCAGCTGCAGGCGCAGACAAAATATCCGGATGCAGTGCGTCATAAGCAGCTGCATGACGGATATAAGCGTGTGGTGCATGAAATCTGTCAGGAGCTTGAGCGCACAGGTCCGACGGTCACATTGGTCGGCAAGGTCAATGCCAATGTAGGTGGCTGGCTCGTGACCCATATCAAGCGCGAGGATGTGAAGGTCGCTGCGCATATCAAGAACAGTAAGTAACAAAAAAACGCCCGTTTGGGCGTTTTTTTGTTGTACTGACCAGAAAATCAGAGCAATCATCATTTGTGAAGAAGGGCGTCGATCTGGCTCTCCCCCAGTACGATGACACCGTTGGCGCGGAGCAGCTGAGTCGTCACACCGTCCCCGACAACGCGGGTATGATCGAAATGTCCGTCATAGATGACCCCTGCGCCGCAGGATGGACTGCGCTCCTTGAAAATGGCATAGCGGCAGTTGTATTCACGCGCAAGGCGTAAGGTCTCCTGTGCGCCGCGGATGAATGCATCGGTCACATCCA
>JARIAV010000106.1 GCA_029257685.1 Butyricicoccus sp. | reverse complement strand
CGGTTGTGTGGAGTCGAATGACCCGAGTGAACACACAATTACATTACAGAAGTTAGTATAGCAAATTTTTCGGAAAATGCCAGCGATTTTGAAAAAGTGTAAGGGGAAAATGCAGAAACGATTTTTTCTGCGGAAAATCGTCGAATATTTTTCGGAATATTGTTGGATTTCCCACAAAGTTTCACGGCATTTTTTCGTGATCTCTTGAAAAGAGAACGAAAAAAAGAGTGCAGCAAGAAAAAGAACGGAAGGACTGGCGGAGCGGGTCTGATAGTATACCAAATCGGTAGGAAAAAGACAAGTGTGTTTTCCTACAAAAGAGCAAGGTGGATCGCGCCTGATTTTGCAATTTTTTGGACAAATATCTGTCAGACGTGACAGACAATTGACAAGAAAAATAGAACGCGCTACAATAATCACAGTTCTTAAAATAATAGATGCCGCAGGGTGCCTGTAGGGATACAGGGTAAAAGGGAATCGGGTGGAAGTCCCGAACGGTCTCGCCGCTGTAAGGGAGAAGCAAAATGCAGCTTGGATCACTGGGAGAGCCCGGGAAGATCGCATCGTGCGGAGATCCCCGAGTCAGAAAACCTGCCCATGCGGTGATACCTGCATACACTGCGCTACGAGGAATTGGCTGCCGTGGGAAACAATTTGCATCAAGCAATGGACGCATAGACTTGTTACATCGTGGCTGCCGGAGAAGGACGAACTCTGGCAATGCCGCGATTTTTTTACAAAATGGAGAAAACAATGGAAGATCTTGTTTATAAAAACCAAACGGCTTTGCGGCGCGGCTATACGACCGGCTCCTGTGCGGCGGCGGCGGCACAGGCGGCGGCCCTCCTGCTGCTGACCGGACAGCCTGCCGAGTGCATCGCCCTTTCCACCCCCAAGGGGATCGTGCTCAAACTCTATCCGGAGCAGCTGCACATGGAGGGGGACGCGGCGGTCTGCTGCATTCAAAAGGACAGCGGCGACGATCCCGATGTGACCAACGGTATCCATATCTTCGCGGCGGTCTCCAAGATATCGGAGGGGATCGTGCTGGAAGCAGGCGAGGGCGTGGGCACGGTCACGCGCCCCGGACTGTCCGTTCCGGTCGGAGAGCCTGCCATCAATCCCGCGCCGCGTGCGCAGATCCGCGCTGCCGTGCAGACGATCATGCAGGAGACAGGCTATGCAGGCGGTCTGCGCATCGTGATCTCCGCGGAGAATGGCGAGGAGATCGCCCAGCATACCTACAATGGGCATCTGGGCGTCATCGGCGGCATCTCCATTTTGGGCACGAGCGGGATCGTAGAGCCCATGAGCGAGAAGGCCCTCATGGACACGACCCATCTGGAACTGGACAGCCTGTATGCGGCGGATACTGAGCGCGTGCTCATCTGCCCCGGCAACTATGGCGCGGATTTTGCCCGCGATACCTTGGGGCTGGAGCTGGAGCAGGCGGTGAAGTGCTGGAATTTCCACGGGGACGCGCTCGACTATGCGGTGTGGAAAGGGTTCCGGAAGATCTTTCTGGTGGGGCATGCCGGCAAGCTGGTCAAGCTGGCGGCAGGCATCTTCAACACCCATTCCTCCGTCGCAGATGGCAGACAGGAGATCTTCGTTGCTCATGCCGCGCTCTGCGGTGCGCCGCCCGAAGTGCTGCGCGGTCTTATGGAGGCGGTGACGGTCGATGCCTGCATCGATCTGCTTGCGCCGTGCGGACTCCGTCAGGCGGTGTTCGAGCGCATCGGCGCGGAAATAGAGACGCGTCTGCGCCGCCGGATGCATGGCAAGGCGCAGATCGAATTTTTGATGTTTACAAACCAAAATGGCACATTGGCACAGTCAGAGGGTGCGGATGCGCTTTGTGAAGAATTTCGAGGGAAACTATGACACAGGGAAAATTGTATGGGATCGGCGTAGGGCCGGGAGATCCGGAGCTGATGACGCTCAAGGCCGTTCGTCTGATCGAGACGTGTGATGTGGTCGCCGTGCCCAAGGGCGGCTCAGGAGAGCAGACGGCGCTCAATATCGCTTCGCAGTGGATCGGGGACAAGCCCATCCTGCATTGTGATATGCCCATGATCCGCGATCGGGAAAAGCTGGCTGCCTGCCACGATCAGGCAGCAGATGACATCTGTGCCCTGCTCGATGCAGGCAAGACGGTCGTTTTTCTGACGCTGGGTGATCCGGCGGTCTATTCGACCTATTGGTATGTACACCGCCGCGTTGAGGCGCGCGGATATGCAGTCGAGATCGTGCCCGGTGTGCCGTCGTTCTGTGCGGCAGCGGCGCGGCTGGGTCAGGCACTGTGTGAGGGCAGCCAGATGCTGCACATCATTCCGGCATCGCATGATGCCACGCAGGAGGGACTGGAACTGCCAGGCAATAAGGTGCTCATGAAGGCAGGGCGTTCCATCTTGGAGGTACGCGATCTGCTGGAGCAGGCAGGCAAGGGCGATACCGCATCGCTGGTAGAGCGATGCAGCATGGAGGGGGAACGTGTCGTGCGTGATCTGCGCGAGCTGGACGACCCCACTGGTTATTTTTCAGTGATCTTGGTACGGGAGGAACGAACATGATCTATTTTGTTGGTGCAGGCTCCGGTGCGCCCGATCTCATTACCCTGCGCGGCGCACGGCTGCTGGAACGCGCGGACGTTGTGGTATATGCAGGCTCGCTCGTCAATCCGGCGTTGCTTGAGATGTGCAAGGCAGGCTGTCAGATCCATAACAGTGCCAAAATGACGCTGGAAGAAGTGATGGATGTGATGATCCCAGCCGAGCAGGCAGGGCAGTGTGTCGTGCGTCTGCACACAGGCGACCCCTGCGTATATGGCGCACACCGCGAGCAGATGGACGTACTGGACACACACGGCATCGCGTATGAGGTCGTGCCCGGTGTATCTTCCTTCTGCGGTGCGGCAGCGGCACTCAAGGCAGAGTACACCCTGCCCGATGTGAGCCAAACGGTGATCCTGACCCGTATGGAGGGCAGGACACCCGTACCGGAAAAGGAAAAGATCGAGCTGCTCGCGTCCCATGGCGCGACGATGGTCATTTTCCTGTCTGCCGGACAGATGGAAACGCTGTCCGAACGCTTGCAGGCAGGCGGCTATGCCGCGGATACACCGGTCGGTATCGTCTATAAGGCGACATGGCCGGACGAAAAGGTCGTGCGTACAACGGTTGGACAGATGGCACAGGCAGCGCAGGCGCATGATATCACCAAAACGGCTCTCATTACGGTCGGAAACTTTTTGGGCAGCACCTATGCGCGTTCCAAGCTGTATGACCCGACCTTTACGACGGAATTCCGCGAGGCGAGCAAATGATCCGCGGAAAGATCGTTTCGTTCACCGCGCAGGGCGCACGGACGGCGGCGCGTGCGGCGGCGGTGCTCTCCGATTGCCGCATGGAACGCTATGCACGCGGCGTGGACAGCTCTTTGCAGCATACCAAGCTGTCGCGCATGGTACAGCAGGCAATGGCAGACTGTGACCTCATCGTGTTTGTGGGGTCAACGGGCATTGCCGTGCGTATGTGTGCGCCGTTTTTGCAGGGCAAGCAATATGATCCGGCGGTGATCGTCATCGACGAACAGGTAAAATTCGTGATCTCCCTGCTGTCCGGTCATCTGGGCGGCGCAAATGCGCTCACCGAGCGGCTGGCAGACGGACTCCATGCGCAGGCGGTCATCACAACGGCGACCGACGGACGCGGGGCGTTCGCGGTGGACAGCTGGGCAAAGGCGCACGGGTGTACCGTGCATGAGATCGCCGAGATCAAGCATATCTCGGGCGCGATCCTTGCCGGACGTACCGTGGGACTGCGGAGCGATTTCCCCATTCAGGGCACATTGCCGCATGGTTTGGGGCAGACCGGAGACTGCGGCATCGTGGTTTCCGTGCGCACGCGCGAGAACCCGTTTGCGCATACCCTGCATCTCGTCCCGAAGTGCGTGGCACTGGGCATCGGCTGCCGCCGCGGTACGCCGATGGAGGAGATCGAGCGGGCGGTATGCGCGGTTTTGGAAGAGGAAGCGATGCCACTGTCTGCGGTTTTTGCAGTGGCTTCGATCGATATAAAAAAAGATGAATTGGGACTTTGTACCTTTTGCCAGAGGCATGGACTGCCATTTTTGACCTATCCTGCACAGGAACTGCTTGCAGTTGCAGGGGAATTCTCTGCCTCTGCATTTGTGCAGAACACCGTTGGCGTAGACAATGTATGCGAGCGGGCGGCGTGCAGGGCGAGTGACGGCGGACGGATCATCCGCCGCAAGACCCCGTGCGGTGGCATCACGGTTGCTCTGGCGATTCGAGATTGGGAGGTAGTTTTTTGAATATTTGTATGGCAGGCATTGACTTTCACTGTGCCGATCTGGCAGAGCGAGAAGCGATCTCCTTTGTGACGGGACAGGTGGAGCATGTACTGCCCCAGATCCATGAGACCGCAGGCGTTCTGGGCTGTGTGCTCATCGCGACCTGCAACCGCACGGAGCTGTATCTGCATACCACGTCCAATACGCTCGATCCGCTGGCGCTGCTGACGCGAGCGGCACATGTGCCGCTCGCCGCCTATCAGAAGATCGCGGTGGTACGGCGGAACGCGGAGGCGATCGACCATCTGTTTGAGGTGGCAGCCGGGATGCAGTCGCAGATCTTCGGGGACGATCAGATCGTGTCACAGGTACGCGGTGCGATCGCGCTTTCGAGAAAACTGGGCTGTGCGGACAGTGTGCTCGACACCCTGTTCCGCTGTGCCGTGACGGGCAGTAAGCGCGTCAAGACGGAAACACGGCTGGTGGGCGTTCCGGCGTCTGCCGCCCATCGGGGCGTAGCGCGTGCGCAGGAGCTTCTGGGCACGCTGAACCGGAAACGCGCGGTCGTCATCGGCAACGGAGAGATGGGACGGCTGGCGGCATCGCTGCTCTACACGGCAGGCTGTCAGGTGACGGTCACGCTGCGCAGCTATCGGCATGGCGAGACGGTCGTTCCGGCTGGCTGTGCGACCCATCCCTATGACGACCGGTGCCGCATCATCGATGGTGCAGACCTCGTAGTGAGTGCAACGACCAGTCCGCACTATACCCTGTGTCGGGAGCAGATCGAGGGCATGGAGCATCCGCCTGCCCTGATGCTGGATCTTGCCATGCCGCGTGATATCGAGGATGCGGGATATCCGGCAGTTACCGTGCTGAATCTGGACGACCTCGGCACGCTGGAAGATGAAAACGCCGCGGAACGTGCGGCGGCAAGTGCGATTCTGGCGGAAGAAAAGGCAGAATTTTATGCATGGCATGAGTACCGCAAGGCATTGCCGGTCATTGCACAGATGAAGGATACCGCGCTCATGCGCGTGCGGCATGACCGCTCGTTCTCTGCCCTGTATACGGAAAACGACGTGGACGAGCTGATCGAGCTTGCAGTGCATAAAACGATCGATATGCTGCTGGGCGGCATGAAAGAAGGGCTGACCGCAGCACAGATGCAGTCTTGTCTGGACAAGATGCAGAAAGGAACGACAAAATGAAGTTATATGTCATTGGAATTGGCCCCGGTGGGGAAAACGAGATGACCCTGCGTGCAGTGCGCGCACTGGAGCAGTGCGATTGTGTTGCAGGCTATGGGCTGTATTTGGATCTCATCGACGGGCTGCTGGACGGCAAGGAGCGCATCCAGACCGGGATGACGCGTGAAGTGGATCGCTGTACGGCGGCACGCGACGCGGCACGTGCGGGGCATACCGTTGCCGTGATTTCGAGCGGCGATGCCGGCGTATACGGTATGGCAGGGCTGATGTTCGAGGTGTGTCAGGAGTATCCGGAACTCGAGATCGAGGTGATCCCCGGCATCACGGCGGCATGTTCGGGCGGCGCGGTCTTGGGCGCACCGCTGACGAATGATTTCTGCGTGGTGAGTCTCAGCAATCTGCTGACCCCTTGGGAGACCATCGAAAAGCGGCTCCATGCGGCGGCACAGGGGGATTTCTGCCTGTGTCTGTACAATCCGGCAAGCAAGAAGCGCACCGACCATCTGCAAAAGGCGTGCGATATCCTGCTGACCGTGCGCGACCCCAAGACCCCGTGCGGTCTGGTGCGCAACATTGGACGCGAGGGGGAAACCTATCAGCTGTTGACCCTTGGGGAGCTGCGTGACACCAGCGTGGATATGCTGACGACCGTATTTATCGGCAACTCTGTGACCGAGATCATTTCGGGACGGCTGGTCACACCGCGTGGATATCGCGGCGTATGAAGATCTTTGTTTTTTCCGGCACGACCGAGGGCAAGCAGATCTGCCGCTTTCTGGCGGCGCATCAGGTACAGACCGAGGTGTTTGTGGCGACCGATTACGGCGAAGCGGTCATGGAACCGCTTTCCGGCGTGACCATCCATACCGGCCGCCTGACCATTCCGGAAATGGCAGACCATTTGGAACAGGGCTGTCTTGTCATCGACGCGACGCACCCTTACGCGAGTGTCGTGACGCAGAACATCCGCGCAGCGTGTGCGCAGACCGGTGCGGAATATCTGCGCCTGCTGCGTCCGCCGCAGGCGGCAGATTCGGTTGTGACCGTGCCGGATACACAGGCGGCAGTGCGCTGGCTGACCGAACATTCGGGCAAGGTACTGCTCACGACGGGCAGTAAGGAGCTGGATTTCTATACAGCGATCCCACAGTATCAGGAGCGGCTGTTTCCGCGCGTCCTGCCCACGGCAGATGTCCTTGCAAAGTGTACCGCGCTGGGGTTTTCCGGCGCGTCCATCCTTGCCATGCAGGGGCCGTTT
Source organism: Butyricicoccus sp. (assembly GCA_029257685.1). Taxonomy (GTDB): domain Bacteria; phylum Bacillota; class Clostridia; order Oscillospirales; family Butyricicoccaceae; genus Butyricicoccus. Next base: position 2,235 of record JARIAV010000106.1, on the reverse strand, counting down.
TCCCATGAGATGAATGTGGCACTGCTCAAAAAAACAGGTGCACAGATCCTTGTCACCAAGGATACGGGAAAAAGCGGCGGCTTTGCGGAAAAACTGTCCGCGGCGAAGGAAGTCGGTGCAACGGTACTCATGATCGCACGCCCGCTCGACGAGGAGGGGCGCGATCTGGAGGAGATGAAAGCCTATCTTGCGGCGCGGCTGGGGCTGGCAGATGCACCACGCTTTCCGCTCTTTGTGTCACTCGTGGGCAAAAAGGTCGTGATCGTGGGCGCAGGCAAGATCGCTGCGCGCCGCATTGGGGTACTGGGGCATTTTGGAGCCACGCTCCACGTCATCGCTCCGACCTGTGCGGCGGAGATCGACCAAAGCACGATCCACTGGCAGGCGCGTTCCTTTGTGGAAGCAGATGTAGAGGGCGCGTTCCTTGTGGTTGCGGCAACGAATGACCGTGCAGTCAATCATGCGGTATCTCTGGCATGCGCCGCGCGCAGCATTCCGGTGAGTGTCGCGGACTGCGCGGCAGAGAGCACCTTTTATTTTCCGGCGGTCTGCCTTGGCAGTCGGGTGACGGTCGGCTTGGTATCCGATGGCACGGATCATCACGCGGTATCGCAGACTGCAAAAAAGATTCGGGAGATCGTAGAGGAATGATGGAAACGATAAGATTTGGGAGCCGGGACAGCAAGCTCGCTGTCATTCAGGCAGAGCTTGTCCTGAAAACCATAGATGCCCCCTGCAAGCTCATCACGATGAAGACCACAGGGGATCTCATTTTGGATCGCACGCTGGAGCAGATCGGCGGCAAGGGCTTGTTTGTAAAGGAACTCGATCGCGCACTGGCGGCTGGGGAAGTGGATTTCACGGTACACAGCCTCAAGGATATGCCGATGGAACAGCCCGAGGGGCTGCCCATCGTGGCGTATTCAAGGCGCGAAGATCCGCGCGATGCGCTGGTACTGGCACAGGGACTTTCCGAACTGGATCTGTCCAGACCCATCGGCTGTGCAAGCGCGAGACGGCGCGTGCAGCTCAAACGGCTGTTTCCGGACGCTGTCATCGAGCCCGTGCGCGGCAATATCCAGACGCGCCTGCGCAAGCTGGACGAAGGGCAGTATGGCGCACTCGTGCTGGCGTGTGCCGGACTGGAACGGCTGGGACTGACCGACCGGATCGCACGGCGGTTCACCACCGATGAGATCCTGCCTGCCGCAGGACAGGGCATCGTGGCGGTACAGAGCCGTGCAGGACAGGCACTTGACTGTCTGTCGCGCTTCGCGGACGCGGATGCACGGGACTGTGCACGCGCCGAGCGCAGCTTTATCCGTACCTTGGATGGGGGCTGCACCGCACCGGTGGCGGCCTATGCCGAGGTATCGGGAGACACCGTGCATTTGCGCGGGATGTATGTGAGTGAAGATGAGACCGTACTTCGGTTCGGAGAGCGCACCGGAGCGCGCGCGGATGCCGAACGGCTGGGACGTGAGCTGGCAGAACAGCTCGAGCGAGGTGAATAAACGATGAAAGTGATTCTGGTTGGTGCAGGCCCCGGCGGACGTGACCTGCTCACCCTGCGCGGTGCAGAGGCATTGCGTCAGGCACAGGTCGTGGTCTATGACCGTCTGGTCAGTCCGGATATTCTGGAGCTGATCCCACAGGATGCCGAGCGGGTGGATGTTGGCAAGGAAAACCATCATCACCGTGTGCCGCAGGAGGGCATCAATGAAATTCTGGTGCAGCTGGCACAGACGGGCAAGCGTGTCGTGCGGCTCAAGGGCGGCGACTGCTATCTGTTCGGACGCGGCGGCGAAGAATGTGAATATCTGCTGGCGCATGGCATCGACTTCGAGGTCGTGCCCGGTGTGACCTCGGCGCTGGCAGTTCCGGCGTATGCAGGCATTCCGGTGACCCATCGGGACTACTGTTCTTCCGTGCATATCATCACAGGGCATGCACGCGCAGGCAAGGCACTCGAGATCGACTTTGAGGCATTGGTGCGCACGCGCGGTACACTGGTCTTTCTGATGGGACTGTGTGCGCTGCCGCACATCATGCAGGGTCTGCTGGAAGCAGGCATGGAGGGCGATATGCCGGCGGCGGTGATCTCCAATGGCGCACGGGGCAACCAGAAAAAGGTGATCGCTTCGGTGGAGACGCTGGAACACGCCGTCCGCGAAGCAGGCATCCAAAGCCCTGCCCTGATCGTGGTCGGTCGGGTGTGTACGCTCAGTGCGTCGC
>JARIAV010000091.1 GCA_029257685.1 Butyricicoccus sp. | reverse complement strand
GCGATCGAAAGGATCCGGCGTACATGGAACGGGACCTGTGTAGAGGAGATGATATTCAAACGTCCATACGCATCGAGCTGCGTATAGGTACGGAACGTCTCCATTGGGGTCTGCTGGTTCGCCTTGGTGTGATAGGTACGCTCCAGCACCACATCACAGCCTGCCAGAACGGCTTCGATATCGCCGTGTCCCTCCTGTCCGCACGCACACAGGTTGCGCTGATTGTCCGCACCGACCGGACAATTCGCCACCCAGTCTTCCTCCGGATGGATCAAAACCGCGTTGTCCTTGGCAGTGTGGAAATCCAGCACCGGTTCGAGCACCTGATACTTGACCTTGATCGTGCGCAGGGCGCGGTCTACCGCTTCATCGGTCTCACCGGCAACGATCGCGACGGCATCGCCGACAAAACGTACCCGCTGATCCAAAATCAGACGATCATAGGGGGAGGGCTCCGGAAAGGTCTGCCCTGCCATGGTGAAGCGATGACGGGGCACGTCCTGAAAGGTGAGGACACACGCGATCCCTGGAACCTTCTTCGCGATCTCGGTGTTGATGTCCTCGATCAGGGCATGTGCATGGGGGGAGCGAAGCACCTTGACAATGAGACAGTTTGCCGGTGCGATATCATCGGTATAGACCGGCTTCCCCGTAGTCAACGCTTTTGCATCGGTCTTATGTACACCGGTACCTACATACTTCTGCTTCATGCTTCCTCCTTTTCTGCCAAATACTTACGAATGGCGCGCAGCTGCCCCACATATCCGGTGCAGCGGCACAGGTTGCCTGCCAGATAATTGCGGATCTCGTCCTCGGTCGGGTTCTTGAGCTCACGCAGCATCCCGATGATATTCATAATGAGTCCGGGACTGCAAAAACCGCACTGCTCCGCGCCTTCACCTGCCAGATAGCTGCCGATCTCCTCTGCCTGCTCCTGCAAGCCCTCCAGCGTTTCCACGGTTTTCCCGTTGATGCGCGCGGTCAGGGTCGAGCAGGACAAGACCGGCTTGCCTTCCACGAGCACGGTACACAGTCCACAGTTCGAGGTCTCACAGCCGCGCTTCACGGATAAGCAGCCCTTGCTTCTGAGATACTCGGTCAGCGGCTGTGCCGGAGAGACATCATCGGTATATTTTCTTCCATTGAGTACATAAGAAATTTCCATCGATCAGACCTCCTCCAGTGCCTGCACCGCACGGCGCACCAGCACGCGACACAGGTGCGCACGGAACGCCGCCGAGCCGCGCAGATTGGAAGCAAAGTCCAGTTCTTCCGCGCAGCGTTCTGCAAACGCCTGTGCATCTTCTTCATTCGTTCCCAGTACACGCTCCGCACGCATGGGGCGTGCGCCGACTGCCGCGATGCGCTGCCCCTCGATCTCAGAGACGGCAACGGCAAGCACCGGAAAGTCGGTTGCTGCGGCGCGGTGTGAAAGATAAACGGTTTTCTGTCCGCGCTTGGGCAGGCGTACCGCGGTCAGGATGTCGCGGTCATACGGCATGTGTACGAAATCCGAGAGCGCAACGAGGCCGCCCTGATGCAGTACGACCTGTGCATCCAGTGCAAGGAACAGGGTCAGCGGGTCGGAAAATCCAAATCTGCCCCAAATGCTTCCGCCGATCGTCGCGCCGTTCCGGAACTGTACGCCAACGATCTGCCGGACACTTTCTGCGATACAGCTTCCAAAGTATGCAGCCAGTCCCTCATGTGTTTCCATCTGGCGCAAAGTCACCATTGCGCCCAACTCGAAGAAATCCTCCGTCTCCGTAATGTTGTCCAGGCCCAACCCTGACAGATCGATCGCAGCAGACATTGCACGGCGGCCCATCTTGAGCCATCCACAGCCACCCAGAACCGTACTCTTGGGTTTTTGATTGCATTCGTATGCCTCGTCCAATGTAGACGCGACCAGATAATTTTGCGTCGTGAACATATCTTCTCCTTTCGGAAATGGTCTCCAATGTACAAAAGACTGTACATCCCTTCTCACAAAAAAACTGCCGCCCGCGTTCTCTCGATCCACTACGCGCACGGCTCCTGTAATTTGATTTTATTGTACCATTTTGTCGGCACGATTGCAATGCACATTTTAGACGGAAAACACCGGATCGAAAAGAAACCTCAGGTAATTTCCGACGATATTGGTAAAAAACACCACAGTATTTTTCTGTACATTCCTCCGTCCTCACAGTATAATAAAAGTATGTTCATGATTGGAGGACTTTATTTTGAAGGATATGATCCAGACCAGGCTCTACCGCATCGCGGTCCGGCTTGAAATTCTGGTTGGCATCTGCATCCTGACCGCAGTTGCCGCTTCCACCCTCGGACTGTTCCTGGATATCCGCCTTTCGGAGATCGTTTCCAGTCCGGAATCCCTGCAAAGCTATCTGACGACCGCAATGACCATCATCATCGGCATTGAATTCGTCAAGATGATCTTCAGCTATACCATCGACACCGTTGTAGAAGTCATGATGCTTGCTGTAGCCCGCCAAATGGTTTTGACGCATACCTCCCCGATCGATAATCTCATTACGATCACCTCGGTTGCGCTCCTGTTCGTTGTGCGGAAGTTCCTGTTCATCCGCCAGCTCGACCACCACGAGCAATCCCACGCGGTCGAAAGCCTGCTGCCCCATTTCCGGCGCAAGGATTACCCCAACGCACAGCCCGAGCATGCACCATGCACCCCAAACAAACACACATCCCATCCATTGGAACGAAAGGAAGAAGACACCCATGCTGCCCCATGATCCCATGATTTTATTAAGCTATATCAACACCAAACTGCGCGATGACTTTTCCGATCTCGATGACCTGTGCAGCGAGCTGGAGGTCGATCGCGCTGAACTGTGCGACCGTCTTGCACCGCTTGGCTATACATACAACCACACCCACAACCGATTCCAGTGATGCCCTATGAAACATACAGATCTGTTGGTTGCGATCAAATCTGCCGCATATAAGGCAGGTCAGATCCTGTTGTCTGCACAGGAGATCCGAAGCAGCGTCACCGAAAAAGAAGGGGTCGGCAACTTTGTCACCCAATATGACCTCAACGTACAGAACTTCCTGCGCAGGGAACTTCTGACCGCCTTTCCGGATGCCCATTTCGTCGGCGAGGAAGATACGGTGCACGAGGACGCGCTGCACGGTCTTGCATTTATCGTCGATCCCATCGACTGTACCGCAAATTTTGTGCGCGGCATGAACCATTCCGCCGTCTCCATCGCGCTTGCACAGGACGGCGAACTCCTCTGCGGCGCAGTCTATAACCCCTACCGCGATGAACTGTTCTCTGCCCAAAAGGGCGAGGGCGCATTTTTGAACGGAGATCGCATCTCCGTTTCTGCGCGCAGTCTATCCGAAGGGGTGTTCTGTTTCGGTACCTCTCCATACGACCGTTCCCTCCGTGCCCGCTCCTTCCGCATCGCAGGCGCACTGATGGATCGTATGCAGGATCTCCGCCGATTCGGTTCTGCCGCGCTCGACCTGACCGACATCGCCTGCGGTCGGGTGGAGCTTGGTTTTGAATGTATCCTCCAGCCGTGGGATTTTGCAGCCGGTGCATTGATCCTCTCCGAAGCCGGCGGCATTGCGACCCAGCTGGACGGCTCTCCGCTGACGCTGGATCGTCCCTGTTCCATCGCCAGCGGAAACCGAAAAGCCCATGCAGAATTTCTGGCTCTGGGGCTTGGCAAGTAAATGATTTTCGCATAGATCCCCTCGATTTCGAGGGGATTTTTTGTTATCCAAGGTTAATTTGGGTCCTTTTTTGACGCCTTGTTTGGTCATTATACACAATGCCGCATTGCAAAGCGCACAAACTTTGCTTGCAAATGCAAGTTATTTTTAAGTAACTTGTTATATTTTTTCCTCTTTTTTGGTAGGAGATGAATTTTTTATGCACATTTTACACAAACTTATGATAATGTTCTTGCGCATTATGCCAAGAAAGGGTACAATAGCTAAACGAACCAAACCGCTAGGCAGTACGGATTCACACTGCTTTTTTAGAAAGGATCTTCTTTAACTATGAATAGAACAACAACTTTTACCACCGCAACCGGTTGGGATATGTTAAAAAAAGCGGAGGAAAACCGCTATTATCTCTTTGCGCCCACAAACCTGCACGGTGATGTGCGCAATATCCTGACCGATGTGATCGGACATCTGCTCGCAGACAAGCATGTTTCCATGCTGGCAGAGACCAAGCAGCCCAAGCTCCCAAGCTCCCTGCGTGCAATGAGTCGCGAAACCCGCATCTTAAAGCGTGGCGAAAATACCGCTTTATTTGCAGAGCTTGAGTGTGCGCCCTCTGCGGAAACCCTTCGTCTTCTGCCGCACAATGGACTCACTGGTGTACGCTTTGCAGGCTTTCACGATCTGGTTCCCTCTGAGCTGCATTTCTCCGGCATCATCGACGCCAACTGCCCAGCAGATATCGTGCTGGATTTCACACATATTTCCGATCGTCTGGCACTCCGCATCAGCTTCAACCCCGAAAAAATGGACGAATGCGTTCTGGTCGAGCAGGTCCGTCAGGCTGTACAGGACTGCGGCGCGTGCCTGCGGATCGATTTTGCATCGTAACCCTGAATAATATCAAAAATACAATGATACGAGCTATGCGCATGGAACTTCTATGTGCATAGCTTTTTCTATCCCCCTAGAGGCGTATCGAAAACCAAATGGATCCACGAATTTTGTCTTGTACCATATTGTATTTTATGTTATATTGTCATTATCACAAAGGAGTGTGAGTGATATGAAAAAGTTTGTAATCTATTCTATTCTTGCGTGCGCATTATTGGTATGCGCACTCCTTGCACAGGCGGTTTCCCCTCCCACCGAACCGCCTACCGAAACCCCTGTCCCCAATGAGATCACGCCCTTTTCACTTACGCGGAATTCCGGCTGTAACGATTCTTCCGGTATTTCCAGTGCATTCGATGTTTCTGACGCCACTACGACACGCTTTTACATTGAGAACCGTGCGGATTTTGATATCACGATCAAACTGCAAAAAGAAAAAGATCACAAGTGGAACGATTCCAATATGAACGGAGAAACTTCCGTGACCGTCAAAGCAAACGCACACAAACTCATCGAAAGCAATGGTGCAACATACGAGAATGGTACTTATCGTTTCTCAGCGACTGGTTCCATAGGCGACAACTACGATTATCTTGTTACCATGCGTGAATTTGACAACTGACATGCAAAAAGACCTGCTCCAAAGAGCAGGTCTTTCTAATATCTGTTTTGATTACTCCGCAGTATAAGGGAGCAGAGCAACATGACGCGCACGCTTGATCGCATCGGTCAGCTGACGCTGATGCTTTGCGCAAGTGCCGGTCATACGGCGAGGCAGGATCTTGCCACGCTCAGACATATAACGGCGCAGCTTTGCTACGTCCTTGTAGTCGATTGCCTCTACCTTATCTACACAGAAAGAGCAAACCTTTCTGCGGCGACGTCCTCCGCGCTGTGCGCGCTCCGGACGAGGAGTAAATTCCTTTTTGGTCTCTTCCATTGCCAAGTACCTCCTTTTTCAAATATCAGAAGGGAACGTCTGAATCGTCGTCGTCGATCTCCGAGAATTCCGAGTCGCTGACCGGAAGGTCATACGCCGGCATGCTTGGAGCCTGACTTGCCATATTCATTCCCTCAGGACGGATCTGCGAGCCGGAATCATAGCCGCCGAAGCCATTGGATTCGCGAGACTTTTTGGTCTCACCGAAAGAAACTTCGTCTGCGTTGATCTCGATTGCAACACGCTTATTTCCGTTTTTGTCTTCCCAGTTACGCGACTGGATGCGGCCAACAACGATTGCCATCATCCCTTTGCTAAACCACTGCTTCACGAATTCCGCAGTACGACCCCAAGCGACACAGTCGATGAAGTCGGTCTGGCGTTCGTTGTTCGGGCCTTTGCGGTCACGATCGATCGCAAGGGTGAACGAAGTTACAGCGGTATTAGACTGCGTATGACGCAGTTCGGGATCACGGGTCAATCGACCCATAAGGATCGCTTTGTTCAACACGTTACGTCACCACCTTAGTCCAGGGTTACGATGATAGAACGCATTACGCCGTCCGTGATCTTGTAGATACGGTCGAGCTCTGCCGGGAAAGCCGGAGCAGATGTGAACTGGATCAGGGTGTAGTAGCCCTCATGCAGGTCATTGATCGCATAAGCCATGCGACGCTTGCCCCAATCCTCAACCTTGTCTACAGTACCGTTTGCCTCTACGAGGGACTTGAACTTCTGCACGAGTGCAGCGATCTCCTCCTCACCGAGAGTCGGGTTGACAATGAAAAGAGTTTCGTACTTGCCAGTTACCTTTGCCATGTGATTGCACCTCCTTTTGGACTTTGGCCCACGACCTTTGTCATGAGCAAGGATAATCCTTATTATATCGGACTTTTTCAAATTGTCAAGCGTTTTCCTAAAAAAATTTCCGTTTTTTTGCATTTTGCTATTGACGTCGCGCCGCTCTCTGTGTTAGAATAGTCATGTTGACTAGATGTGTTCCATGTTCATCTTCTCATCTGCTAGTATGGCTCAGTTGGTAGAGCAGCGCATTCGTAATGCGCAGGTCGTCGGTTCGAGTCCGACTACTAGCTCCAAAACCGCCTTTTTCATCGAAAAAGGCGGTTTTTTCATTTGTTCGAGCCCTTTCTATAGAATCGAGGTCTATTATGGAGTCTTTCATCTGGAGTCCTCCTGCCGCGCCGCACAGTGTTGCGGCCTTTGCGCGTCTCACCTGCTGCACCTATGCGCCGCTTCCTGCCAAAACCCCTTTGCAGCTCCCCGCCGGTTCCGGCTTTTGGGTCATCGGGGTGACCGACGGCAGCCTGTCCACTCCATTCGAACCCAAGCCGCTGGAAATCGCCGCAGGCGCAGCGATCGGCTTTCACACCGATACCCCACTTCCGCTCTCAGCCGAACAGGATACCATCCTGCTGGGTGCTCTCCTGACCGGACAAGCCGCCGCGCAGATCTTGGGCAGCACCCTTGCATACAGCCCCTACTTTCCCAATGGTACTTCCGCCCTGTCCGCCCAGCTTTTCCCGCTGCTCCATCTCGCACAGAGCGGACACCCTTCAGACGGGGCCGCCGCCAGTGCCGCTGCATTCACCCTGCTGACGCAGCTTGCAGAAGCGAGCGCCCCACCGGAAACCGCACAGCCTTACCCGCCCCTGATCCAGCACGCGATCGCGATCATACATGCGGATTTTGCACATCTTTACGGGATCGACGATCTGGCAGAGCGGCTTGAAGTCTCCTCCTCCCATCTGATCCGCAAGTTCTCCGCCGCGGTCGGTATCAGCCCCGGACAATACCTGACCCAGATCCGCATCAACTGTGCCAAGCGTCTGCTGCGCAGCGGCACGATATCCCTCGAACTTGCCGCCGCCTGTACCGGTTTTTCCAATGCCGGTTACTTTGGAAAGGTCTTTCGGCGTGTCACAGGCATGACCCCCTCGGAATACATCCGTTCTGCGCCGCCGCTGCCGCTCTCCGATCTGCCCGAAATGTATCTGTAAGCATGGCTTCCCAAACCATCCCCTTGACAGATCCGCAAATCGGCGTATCATAAAGTTCGGTCGTTATTCTCCATCTATAATAGAAAGGAACTATTGTGAAACTTCTCAAACAATTCGGCATCATTCTGGCGATCACATTCGCAGGCGAGATCCTGCGTGCGCTCCTGCCCTTCCCGATCCCCGTGAGTATCTACGGACTGCTGCTCTTGCTGTTCCTGCTTTCCACACACATCCTCCCGCTCTCTGCGGTACAGGATGCCGGAAAATTCCTCATCGAGATCATGCCCGTCCTGTTCGTCCCCGCCGCGGTCGGTCTGCTCGAACACTGGCAGTCCTTACAGGCGATCCTGCTCCCCGTCTCTGTCATTACCGTTTTGACGACCATCTTCGTTATGGCTGTGACCGGACGGGTCACACAGGCGGTCCTGCGCCGCACAGGAAAGGAGGAGGACGATGTCTGAGATCCTAGGCTCTGCCACCTTCTTCGGTGTGATGCTCAGTATCCTGAGCTATCAGGTCGGCCTGTGGCTCAAGCGCAAAACGAACCTTGCCCTATGCAACCCCCTGCTCGTCTCTATTGTGGTGACCATTGCCATCCTGCTTTTCCTCAAGGTGGATTACGAAAGCTACAATGCCGGTGCAAAATACCTCAGCTATCTGCTGACCCCTGCCACCGTCTGCCTTGCCATCCCGCTGTATGAGCAGCTGCATCTGCTCGTACACAATCTGAAAGCCATCCTCATCGGCATCCTTGCCGGTGTCCTCAGCAGCATCGGCTCGGTATTTGCCCTGTGTGTCCTGTTCGGGCTTGGGCATACGGAGTATGTGACCCTCCTGCCCAAATCCATCACGACCGCCATCGGCATGGGGGTTTCCGAGGAGCTGGGCGGGATCGTCACCATCACCGTATCCGTCATCATCCTGACCGGTGTATTGGGCAATATCATCGCGGACAGTGTATGCAGACTGTTCCGCATCACAGAGCCCATCGCAAAGGGCATTGCCATCGGCACCTCTGCCCACGCGATCGGCACCGCCCGTGCCCTTGAAATGGGCGAGGTCGAAGGCGCGATGAGCAGTCTTGCCATCGCGGTCTCCGGACTCATCACCGTTGGCACAGCTTCCCTGTTTTCCGGCTTGATTTGATCCGGAATCCCTGATCGAAAAAACTGGGTGTGCTCAGGTCGAACCCTGAACACACCCAGTTTTATTTTGAGTATTCTTGCATATCCTGTGTTTAACCGGCATATGTCACATTCCCTAGAATCACTTTCTTCTCTGCTCCTGTTGCATTCGGCACATTGGAATACTGACCATTCAATGTTTGATTGCCCAAAATGACAAAAGCGATTGCTTCTTTGGCATCACTTGAATATCCTTTTTCTTCCTGTGTGGAAATTTTGATCTGAGGCAGTTCACTTGCAAGCATTCTTTGGAGTGTTTTATTGTGTGCGCCACCTCCACCCAAAATCACCTCTCGAATATCATGCGCTTGGCAAATAAATCGTCGGTAATTCTCTGCGATCGAATAGGCCGTAAACCATGTCAGAGTCGCCACGAGATCCTCTTTCTTTTCTGTTGCATAACGTCTCAGCAGTTCGACCGTATATGCTTCTCCAAACATTTCACGCCCTGTCGTCTTGGGCGGTATCACATCTAAATAATCGTGTGCTTTCAGTTCCTCCTGCAAAGCACGGATCATCTGCCCTTTTGCTGCAACCATTCCATTTTTATCATACGGCATACCATATAACACGCGCATTGCCTCATCGATCATCATATTTCCAGGCCCTGTATCAAACGCAAATACCTGATCGATCGTACAATCTTTAGGGATGATTGTTATATTCCCGATTCCGCCAATATTCTGCAAAGCAACCGCTTCATCCATTCTTCGATAAAGGATATACTCACTGAACGGCACAAGCGGAGCACCTTCTCCACCAGCAGCAATATCCTTGACCCTAAAATTCGATATCACTTTGCATCCGCATCGTTGTGCAATCACGGCACTCTCACCGATTTGCAAAGTACTTCTGCACAGATCTCCAGAAGGCTTCGGGATATGAAAGATGGTTTGTCCATGACTTGCAATAAACTCGAGTTCTGAAGTATGGATCCGTGCTTTTTGACACACCGCTTCAACTGCATCAGCAAAAAGCTCTCCCAATTCAAAGTTCAAGGAACATACCAATTCGACATTTGCCTTGTTTTCACAGCATTTACGAATTTTATTTTTGACTTCCTCGGGAATCTCGATCGTACAAAAAGCCAACTCTTCTATCCGGGTATCGAGCGATACCCCCGAAATATCACACAAAACGGCATCAACACCGTCAAGCGATGTTCCCGACATCAGACCTACTGCATACATGACCTTTCTCCTTCTATAGAACCGTTGTCATCTTTGGTCCATCTCGTGGATCAAAGTCCTAGTTTTGATTAGTTTTTCCTTATTTTTTTCAAATTCCAGCTTTGCAACGCCATAATAGAGCAAATCAAT
>JARIAV010000206.1 GCA_029257685.1 Butyricicoccus sp. | reverse complement strand
TTTTTTTATGAGTACTTACATCAAAATTCGTGCATTTTCTGAACAATTTGGCATCTCTCGACAAGCCGTTTATCAACGGATCAAAAAGGATTGGGCTCCTTATATCAAGAAGGTGGACGGAGAAACGCTGATCAGTACCGACGCTGCTGCTGGCCTCTCCCCTTCAGATCCCAGCGCACAAGAGTTACAGCCGCAGCTGATCGAATCCAACAGCACAGATGAGCTGATCAACAGTCTGAAGGATCAGCTCACATCGAAAGACCGGCAGATCAGTGAGCTGCAAGTTCAGATCATGCAACTCCTCAAAATCAATCAAGATCAATTTACCCATTTGAATGATCAAATCGTAAATTTGCAAAAACAAAATGAACATCAAAGCCAACACATCATGCAGCAATCAGAGCGCTTATCTGTGCTGCTCTCTCAACAACAATATCTTACGCATACCATTGCTGCCGAAGGGGAAGATCAGTCGATCTCTGACACGCCTTCGGATGATGTTTATGGATTGGAACCAGATTCGAGAAATATTGAGTTAGAAAAAACTTCTTTTTGGCATAGAATATTTAAAAGATAAAATAAGAGTGCTATAAAATAGATACCGCCCCTCTTCCACAACAAAAGCGTTGTGATGGGAGGAGCGGTATTTGTGTATCTTCTCGAGGAATTCACTTCCAGATCATCTTCTCGGCTTTCCATCGCACGAACCCTCGTAAAGCACGCTGAGAGCCTCTGTAACGCATTCTAAGTACGATTGGTATATCCGGATACTATCACGCTGTCAAACGTCATCTAGCGCGCTCTGGGTGGCCCTACGACGTTTGACCTCTTCCAGCCACTGTTTTTCCCAATCTGCCAATGGCTCATCGGAATCCACGCTTTGCTGTTTTGCCAGCTGATCCTTCAGGATCGTGAGGATGTAAGGCTCTAAGCTGCGTGGCTTCCCCTGTGCGGCTTTGAGAACAGCGGCCTGTGCATCTCCGATCTGCAAACCAGCGGCAGACAGTTTGCGTAAACTCCCGATAAAGGACTTGTTTGGCTCTCTGCCAAAGAGTTTGACAAAGGCTGTGACAACACAAAAAACAAAAAAATCAGTTTCGTTTTCTAGGTCAAAATCAAAAATCAAATCAGACTTGTCAAGTCCTTTGTCTTTTTGATTCTGATCTATTCTTATCTTCTCTATTCTTCTCTTATCTTCTCTGTCGTCACATTGTGACGCTTTGTTATATTTACAACCAAATATGTCTTTTTTTGATTGCATACCGTCACAATGTGACAGATTTACGTCACATTGTGACGACATCACACTCGCGTCACATTGTGACAAGTTTTCGTCACATTGTGACGATACTTCGTCAGTGTCACATTGTGATGCGGAAAGCAAATGTGTTTCTCGTTCACGCAGCTTGCGCATCCGGCGTGCACTGTCACTTTCCGATCCAATGTTCTCTGCGGCTGCTGGCAAGAAGAGTGTGTGACCATCTACGATCTCTAGCAGACCATACTTGAGTAGATACATACAAGTTACTTGGATATTGTCTTTATCCTCGTCAATAAGCAGCGATAACTCCTCACAATAGTCATCTTCAACACCAGATAATCTAATAAATCCACCATGCGGTACGCTTAATAATTGTAGTTTAATATAAATCAGCGTAAAGGTGTCACCGCCTGCCATTTTACGCATCTTTTTTACGACCGGATTTGCAAAAAAATCCATCTGAAATTTGATCCAAAAATAGCGTTTCGCCATACTTTACTCCTCTCGCGCCTTCGCGATCAGCCAACGGATATATTGACTGACGGTCATTTGGTGTTGATATGCATCTTTTTTCAACTGCATCTTCTCTTCAGGCTCCATTTTGATATTCACAATCACCATAAATGATATCCTCCATGCTCTCTCGAAAATTGTATATACGGTATATACAGTATATACCGCATTGTCAACATATATCGCAGATACGATGGGAAGAGGTGCACATAAAATAAGGAGCCCCGATTTTTGGCTGAAAATGCAATCAATATCTATATAAAATACCAGAATTCGAAAGTGAAAACGGGTCTTGAAGTACAGCGATTTTGCTTCCTTTCAAGGCCCGTTTTATATATCGTTTGTGAGGATCTGATCCGCGGATCGATCCATTTTATATGGGGAGGATACGATCGGCTTTCATCATTTTTATAAAATATGACAGACGATTTTTGATTTTCTTCTGCTGATCTACGCGATTCATTCTTGCATATTTTTCGATTAGATAATGATATCTTCTGAATTCCAAATTGTTGCATGCAAAGTCAAGGTTTGGCAATACAGATTCTGGCAGGGTTGCCAATACAGCAAAGATTTCTTCCATCTCGATCCGACTGAATTCAGGAGTCCCATCATTTTGAGCACATGCTTCCTGTAAAAATGAGATTTCGTCATCAAAATCACTCTCGGCTCCATGTGGATACAAATAGAAAGCTGTTGCTTGATCCTTCAAGGTCTCTACTTCAAATCGAACGCCAATAACTGTGCGACCCCTGCGAACGGGTTGATATGCAAATTTACACTCGGTCTTTTCTAAAATTTCATGATAGCAGCGTTTCAGTAATCGATCGTTAAAACGCTTAAATTGCTGGTAAGTTTCTTCATGCTGGCAATTCAGCAGTTCTTTTAACTCATCAAGCGGAACTTCCCAACATTTGCGGAATCGATTTGCTTCCAGATACAGGAAAAGAATATAACTATAACGGCTCTTTAAACTGGAAACACAGCGTAATTTATAACGAAGATAACCCAGATCTTCGATGTTGAAAAAATAGTTCAACGCTTTTTTAGAGCAGGATAATGTCACCTTCCATTGCCCATATTGATCCTGCTCACAGCGGGCTTCTTCAAACAACCAAATGATCTGAAATCCATTGTTCAGGGAAGGATCCGGAATTTTTATTCCCTGACCCAAATGTAAAAGCCGGCGCTCCAGATCCGGCATATTGATCTTCTTGACCCCAAGACAACTTTCGATCTCGCCCTTATCAAGCGTCACCGTACATTTCTCTGGTTTATGACTGTCGATCCTTGAAAGATAGACATCAAGAATTTTAAACTCTCCCAGAGTCAGGTCCGATCTCCAAAGATCATAAAGCGGCCAACTCTTTTGAACTGTCAATTGGTCCGCAGGATTTTTACCAATCCCTATAATTTCTTCCTTCTTTTTTGCCATACAAACGCTTCTTTCTGCATTTTTTTACCATTATAACCGATAGGTCACAACAATGCAAATAACTTTGTGACCTATCGGCATTTTTTAGAATTTTTTTGTGGTTCCTTTAGAATTTTCTTGTGTCTCTTTTCGGAATTTCTTGTGGCCCCTTCAGAATTTTATTGTGGCCCCTTCAGAATTTTATTGTGGCCCATAATCGAAAAAAAGCCGAGAATCTAGGCGTTTTTTTGAAGTCGTAATCAAGTATATAATCAAGTATATAATCAAGTATATAATCAAGCTATCAATCAAGACAGATGGACCAAAAAACAAAAGACACAAAAAAATGCAGTAAAAACCAAATTTGTTTCTTCTCATTCACTTCATCTTGCACAGTGCAACGGAACACGCTATACTGAAAATAAGATATCCCTGTAAAATAAATAATTCTGCGGTACAGGAAGGTGAAAAAATGAAAAAATGGTTTCGCAAATGGATCTGTTTTACAGTCCTCTTCGGAATATTCCTGACTTCTGCTCAGGCGACTGACTGGGGATTATGGTATGGAGCTGGAAACAATCAACCGCCACGTGGAGAAGATACGATCCAAACACTGGCACAATACAGCGCATATTTTATGGGCGATCCCAAAGAAAAGAAGATCTATCTTACATTCGATTGCGGATATGAAAATGGCAATACTGCAAAAATCTTGGATGTCCTGAAAAAACATCACGCACCAGCAACATTTTTCATGGTTGGTGATTTTCTTGACACCGCACCTGAACTTGCGCAGAGGATGCATGCAGAAGGGCACTTAGTCGGAAACCATACAACACATCATCCGAATATGAGCAAGGTTTCTACCGAACGATTCGATCGAGAATTGAAAGAACTTGCTGCTCGATATGAACAGATCACAAAACATAAGCTCGACCCATTTTATCGTCCTCCAGAAGGATCTTACACATACGGGAATCTAAAACGGGCCCAGGATCTTGGCTATCACACGATCTTGTGGAGCGTTGCACATGCTGACTGGGATACCAATCGACAGCCGGCACCTGTTGCCGCGATCAAGCAGCTCAATAGTCGGATCCATCCGGGAGCGATCGTATTGCTCCATGTCGTTTCCAGTACAAATGCAGTGATCTTAGACGATTTACTGACAAATTGGGAAAATCAAGGCTACACATTCGCATATCTTACCCAACTGCCAAGACAGACCAATCCCCCACAAACGGCAAAACCAAGTTCTAATATTTTTAAAATCAACGAAAAGCCAGTACAATTCACGGCATACAGCATTGGGGATACGAACTATATCAAGTTGCGCGATGCAGCAGCTGCGTTGACTGGAACCGCTGCGGCTTTTGGTATCAGCTACGATCCTACGGTACAGATCGTGCAGATCAAGTCCGGAGAGCCCTATCGAATGATCGGTGGAGAACTGAATGGGCCGGCAAATGTCACCGCAATGCAGGCTTATCCAACAACACAGCCGATCGAAGGAGCTGCTCATATCAAGAATGTCTATCAGATCGACGGGGCGAATTATATTCAACTCAGAGAGCTGATCGCTATGGTTGGCGGCTCTATCCACTATGACGCGGAAACAAACACTGTACAGATCCAAATTCAAGATTAAACGATGGAAGCATCAAGAAAAATGCTGCAATCCGGGGTGGACTGCAGCATTCTTCTTGATGATCCAAAACAGAAGAGAGAAGGAGACTGACAACATGAAATTGATTTTATGCGTTGATGAACAAGGTGGATTGGCGTTTCATAACCGCAGACAAAGTCAGGATCGTATGGTTCGTCAGGATATATTGCAGCTGTGCGAGGGTTACGCCCTGTGGGTAACGCCCTATACTGCACGGCAATTCGATATGGCAGAACAAAGTCTTCTCATGGTCACAGAGACAGGATCTGAGCATATACCAGAAGACGCATATTGTTTTTTGGAGAATAGCGATCCGCTGCCGTATATGGCAAAGGCAGGAGAGATCGTGTTATACCACTGGAATCGTGTTTACCCAGCGGATCAGCGTTTGGAGCTGCCTCTGGCAGGATGGTGCTGTATCCAGCAGATCGAATTTGCTGGATTTTCTCATGAAAAGATTACAAGAGAGGTTTACAAGCGATGAAGAAAAAGATCTTAGGACTGTTATTGCCATTATTCCTGTTGCTCTCTGGATGTACACAGGGAGAAGTGCATCCTTCGCGTGTTACGATGGAGGAGCTCCCCGCATTTGCAGGAGAGCCGTATATCGTGCTCAACGACAACGTTCCAGATTTTCCAGCAGACGATTTGACGGAAAAAGCATTTGAGCGCTATAGTGACTTAGATGCCTTGGGCAGATGTGGGATCGCCTATGCAAATGTTGGGTTGGAGACGATGCCAACTGAAAAGCGCGGGAATATTGGTCAGGTCAAGCCAACTGGCTGGAAAAGCGTGAAATATGATTTTGTGGATGGGAAAAATTTATATAACCGCTGCCATTTGATCGGTTTTCAACTGACCGCAGAGAATGCAAACAAGCAGAATCTGATCACCGGAACGAGATATCTCAATGTTGTCGGGATGCTTCCGTTTGAAAACATGGTTGCAGACTATGTCAAAGAAACAGGCAACCATGTGCTCTATCGTGTGACACCTGTGTTTGAAGGGGATAATCTGGTTGCAAATGGGGTACAGATGGAAGCGAAGTCTGTGGAGGACCAAGGAGAAGGCATTGAGTTCAATGTCTATGTCTACAACAATCAGCCGGGTGTAACGATCGACTATGCGACTGGAGAGAGCTGGGCAGAGGGCGATACGCCGCCTGCCGCTGTATCCAAACAGAGCTATGTGCTGAATACGGACAGCAAAAAGTTTCACAAGGAATCTTGTTCCAGTGCACAGTCGATCCGCACTGAAAATCGGAAAACATATACAGGAGATCGATCCGATCTCATTGCACAGGGATATACTGCCTGTGGGAAGTGTAAGCCTTAAGGCAAAAGAAAAAGGGGCTGTTGCAAAACAGCCTCTCCAGAGAATACTGTACAAAAACCGGCTGTCAATTGAAGCCTTCCGCTTCAATTGACAGCCGGTTTCGATTTTTCACTTGCAATATTCGTATAGATTGCTATTGTGCCTGCATGGTGCAACAGGTCCTTTTGGTTTTATGCGGCGATCTCTTTCTTGGGAAAGGTCTTTCGCCGGATGAAAAAATAACAGACAAGATAGGTGCTGAGTGTCAGGGTCCAGGAGATCGGATAGGAGATATACAGCACAAATAAGCTGCGATGCCATTGGAATACGGTAAAGATCCATAAGATTCGAAATGCACAGGCACCAACAAGAGATACGATCATTGGCAGGATCGAATATCCAAGTCCGCGAATCGTACCGGCAAATACATCCATAAGTCCACAGATGAAGTAGCCGACCGCGATGACGGAAAGACGTGTCAGGCCGTATTGGATAACGATCGCTTCGTCCGAATAGATGGAGAGCAAAGGTTTTCCGAGTAGGTACAGACCGTTTCCAAGCACGAGCCCCAAGATCGAAACGAGGACCGCGCAGCGGATCAGGATCTGGTCGATGCGATGAAACTTTTTTGCGCCGAAGTTCTGGCTGGTAAAGCTGAGTGTGGTTTGATAGATCGCATTCATTGCGATATATACAAAGCCCTCCAGATTATATGCCGCCGTATTGCCCGCAACGACGGTTGCCCCAAAGGAGTTGACAGAGGATTGGATCAAGACGTTGGAAATATTAAAAATCACGCTTTGAAGACCAGCCGGCAATCCGATTTGCATAATACGAATGAACTTTTGTGAGTAAAAGCGAATGTGTTTGAGATCGACATGGCACATGCCGTCTGTCTGCGTCAGACAATACACGATCAGGATCGCAGAAATGATCTGTGCGATCACGGTCGCGCCTGCAGCACCAGCAACGCCCCATTTGAGATGCATGATGAAGAAAAGATCACAGGCAACATTGGCGGCGCCGGAGAACAGCAGGAAGTACAGTGGGCGGCGCGTGTCGCCAATGGCGCGCAGGATGGCCGCTCCGAAGTTGTAGATGAGGGTGGCAGGCATTCCAAGGAAGTACAGCCGCATGTACAGGATCGCTTCCTCGATCACGTCAGAGGGCGTTGCCATCCATTCAAGCATGCTGCGTGCCCCTGCAATGCCGATCACACTCAGGATACAGCCTCCGATCAATGCAGTGACAAGTGAGGTCTGTACGGTTTCCTGTGCATCATCGTATTCATTGCCGCCGCAGAATCGTGCGATCAGGACATTGGCACCAACAGAGATGCCAATGAAGAAGTTCACCAGTAGACCAATGAGGGAGGAGGTTGAACCAACTGCGGCCATAGACTGACTGCCGGTATAACGTCCTACGATGATGATATCTGCGGCATTGAATAAAAGCTGCAGGACTCCAGAGCATACCAGTGGAAATGCAAATAACAAGATACGGCTCAGCAAAGGTCCATTGCACATATCAATTTCATAGGATTTCTTTAAGCCCATAAATACCTCTCCTTTTTTCGAATAAATTCCCATATTATCTTAATGCGGTCGATCGCAGAAAACAAGAGGATTCACAGAGAAAAGCAAAATAAAGGCAGATTATGCAAGGGTTTGCGAAAAAAGAGAGGGTTTTTCCCGATATCGAAGAATGAAAAAATAAGTTGTTGACAAGAGACTTCAATTGTGATATTCTATATAAGCTGCTCTTTTGAACAGCCTGTGGAAAACATAGAAATATTCAAAAATCAATACAAACTTCAGTGTAAAAAGAAAATTTGTAAAAGATATTGACAGAATATGTAATCCATGGTATTATTAATAGGCTGTATCGCTGAGAGGCGATGCGGTCACTGTACCTTGTAAATTAAACAACGAAAAGCTTGAAAAACGAACCTGAAATTCTTTTGGAATGAAACCCAGAAGTAAGTCCGTGGAAGTCGTAAATCCACGAAAAATAAAACGACAAACGTCAGACTCTAAAGTCGATTAGATTGGGCGAGAGCTCATTTTAATACAATATTTAGAGAGTTTGATCCTGGCTCAGGATGAACGCTGGCGGCGTGCCTAACACATGCAAGTCGAACGGAGTCATTTTGGAAAGTTCTTCGGAACCGGAATCTATGACTTAGTGGCGGACGGGTGAGTAACGCGTGAGCAATCTGCCTTTCAGAGGGGGATAACAGTCGGAAACGACTGCTAATACCGCATAATGCATTGGATTCGCATGTTTCCAATGCCAAAGATTTATCGCTGAAAGATGAGCTCGCGTCTGATTAGCTAGTTGGCGGGGTAACGGCCCACCAAGGCGACGATCAGTAGCCGGACTGAGAGGTTGAACGGCCACATTGGGACTGAGACACGGCCCAGACTCCTACGGGAGGCAGCAGTGGGGAATATTGCGCAATGGGGGCAACCCTGACGCAGCAACGCCGCGTGATTGATGAAGGTCTTCGGATTGTAAAAATCTTTAATTAGGGACGAAACAAATGACGGTACCTAAAGAATAAGCTCCGGCTAACTACGTGCCAGCAGCCGCGGTAATACGTAGGGAGCAAGCGTTATCCGGATTTACTGGGTGTAAAGGGCGTGTAGGCGGGTCTGTAAGTTGGAAGTGAAATCTGGGGGCTCAACCCCCAAACTGCTTTCAAAACTGCGGATCTTGAGTGATGGAGAGGCAGGCGGAATTCCCAGTGTAGCGGTGAAATGCGTAGATATTGGGAGGAACACCAGTGGCGAAGGCGGCCTGCTGGACATTAACTGACGCTGAGGCGCGAAAGCGTGGGGAGCAAACAGGATTAGATACCCTGGTAGTCCACGCCGTAAACGATGGATACTAGGTGTGGGAGGTATTGACCCCTTCCGTGCCGGAGTTAACACAATAAGTATCCCACCTGGGGAGTACGGCCGCAAGGTTGAAACTCAAAGGAATTGACGGGGGCCCGCACAAGCAGTGGAGTATGTGGTTTAATTCGAAGCAACGCGAAGAACCTTACCAAGTCTTGACATCCCGATGACCGGTGCAGAGATGTGCCTTTTCTTCGGAACATCGGTGACAGGTGGTGCATGGTTGTCGTCAGCTCGTGTCGTGAGATGTTGGGTTAAGTCCCGCAACGAGCGCAACCCCTACGGTTAGTTGCTACGCAAGAGCACTCTAGCCGGACTGCCGTTGACAAAACGGAGGAAGGTGGGGACGACGTCAAATCATCATGCCCCTTATGACTTGGGCTACACACGTACTACAATGGCAGTCATACAGAGGGAGGCAATACCGCGAGGTGGAGCAAATCCCTAAAAGCTGTCCCAGTTCAGATTGCAGGCTGCAACTCGCCTGCATGAAGTCGGAATTGCTAGTAATCGCAGATCAGCATGCTGCGGTGAATACGTTCCCGGGCCTTGTACACACCGCCCGTCACACCATGAGAGCCGGGGGGACCCGAAGTCCGTAGTCTAACCGTAAGGAGGACGCGGCCGAAGGTAAAACTGGTGATTGGGGTGAAGTCGTAACAAGGTAGCCGTAGGAGAACCTGCGGCTGGATCACCTCCTTTCTAGGGAGTCAGCAGATACACAGAGCTACGGGCTCAGCGGTATCTGACAAGGTTTGAGTTAAGAGAGTAGATATTGTTCAATTTTGAGGGCCCTGTGAGAAATCACAGAGAACTCAAAGACGTACCTTGAAAACTGAATAAACACTGCGAAACATGATTTTTAAAGTAAAAACTACAATTTTTGCAAATAAATCTTGTTGGCAAATGGAGAATCCTAGAGGAAAAAATTAAGGTCAAGCTACAAAGGGCGCAGGGCGAATGCCTTGGCACTGGGAGCCGATGAAAGACGTGGTAAGCTGCGATAAGCTTCGGGGAGATGCAAACAATCTTTGATCCGGAGATTTCTGAATGAGGAAACTCACTAAGACTCATATCTTAGTACAGCATACTGAAATTCAAAATAGGTATGTTGGGGGAACCGCCTGAACTGAAACATCTAAGTAGGGCGAGGAAAAGACATCAACCGAGATTCCGTAAGTAGTGGCGAGCGAACGCGGAAGAGGGCAAACCGTGGGTAGAAATACCTGCGGGGTACGGACTGCTTTTAGGACCCAAGCTGTTAGTCGAATGACATGGGAAGGTCAATCGAAGAGGGTGAGAATCCCGTAGACGAAAACGGCAAGGGCTGCGCAGGATCCAGAGTACGGCCAGACACGTGAAACCTGGTCGGAATACGGGGGGACCACCCTCCAACCCTAAATACTACCCAGTGACCGATAGCGTATAGTACTGTGAAGGAAAGGTGAAAAGCACCCCGGGAGGGGAGTGAAAAAGAACCTGAAACCCTGTGCCTACAAGCACCTAGAGCACGTCAATGTGTGATAGGGTACTTTTTGTAGAACGGTCCGGCGAGCGATTGTACGTAGCAAGGTTAAGGTCTTAAGGACTGGAGCCGCAGCGAAAGCGAGTTTTAATAGGGCGTTAAGTTACATGCAATGGGCCCGAAACCGGGTGACCTACCCATGGTCAGGTTGAAGTGGAAGTAAAATTCCATGGAGGACCGAACCGACCCCCGTTGAAAAGGTGGCGGATGAACTGTGGGTAGCGGAGAAATTCCAATCGAACCCGGAGATAGCTGGTTCTCCCCGAAATAGCTTTAGGGCTAGCCTCATCTTAGATTTCTGGAGGTAAAGCACTGAATGGCCTAGCGCTCGAGAGGGTAGCGAAGCCTATCAAACTCAGAATGCCAGAAAATTGATGGATGGGAGTCAGACAGTGTCAGATAATTGTCATTGTCAAGAGGGAAACAGCCCAGATCTACAGCTAAGGTCCCAAAGTCAGGTTAAGTGGAAAACGATGTGAAGATACGCAGACAACCAGGATGTTGGCTCAGAAGCAGCCATTCATTCAAAGAGTGCGTAATAGCTCACTGGTCGAGCGTCTTTGCGCGGATAATTTAACGGGGCTAAACCTGACACCGAAGCTTAGGCAGTATGTAAATACTGGGTAGGGGAGCGTTGTATACGCGGCGAAACGATAGCGTAAGCGGTCGTGGAGTGTATAGAAGTGAGAATGCCGGAATGAGTAGCGCGAATGTGGTGAGAATCCACATGGCCGAAAGCCTCAGGTTTTTGGAGGAAGGTTCGTCCGCTCCAAGTTAGTCGGGAGCTAAGGTGAGGCCGAAAGGCGTAGCCGATGCACAGACGGTAGAGATTCCGTCACCACCGAAAGAGTTAAACGCAGGGACACATTTGAAGGGTCTGAGCCGGGAGTTGGTTCCGGTAGTGATCGAGGGAAAATAGTACCGAAGTCAGGCTTGGAAGATGGCGAGAAAAGCTGCGTGTATTTCTAAGGTGCCCGTACCGCAAACCGACACAGGTAGGTAGGAAGAAGATTCTAAGGCCAACGGGAGAAGGGTTGTTAAGGAACTCGGCAAATTGACCCCGTAACTTCGGGAGAAGGGGTGCTCACGAGAGTGAGCCGCAGAGAATAGGCCCAGGCAACTGTTTACCAAAAACACAGGTTTGTGCTAAATCGAAAGATGACGTATACGAGCTGACGCCTGCCCGGTGCCGGAAGGTTAAGAGGAGATGTGCAAGCATTGAATCGAAGCCCCGGTGAACGGCGGCCGTAACTATAACGGTCCTAAGGTAGCGAAATTCCTTGTCAGGTAAGTTCTGACCCGCATGAAAGGCGTAATGATCTGGGCACTGTCTCAACAGCCCGCCCGGCGAAATTGTAGTACCGGTGAAGATGCCGGTTACCCGCGACAAGACGGAAAGACCCCATGGAGCTTTACTGTAGCCTAATATTGGGTTTCGATGTTGCATGCACAGGATAGATGGGACGCTGAGAAGGCTGGGCTTTGGCTTAGCCGGAGCGGACGTTGGGATACCATCCTTGCGATATTGGAATTCTAACCTGCACCTCTGAATCGAGGTGGGGGACATTGTTAGGTGGGCAGTTTGACTGGGGCGGTCGCCTCCTAAAGAGTAACGGAGGCGTTCAAAGGTTCGCTCAGCTTGAACGGAAATCAAGCCTATGAGTGCAAACGCAAAAGCGAGCCTAACTGCGAGACTGACGGGTCGAGCAGTAACGAAAGTTGGAGTTAGTGATCCGGTGGTATGTAAGTGGAAATGCCATCGCTCAACGGATAAAAGTTACCCTGGGGATAACAGGCTGATCTCCCCCAAGAGTCCACATCGACGGGGAGGTTTGGCACCTCGATGTCGGCTCATCGCATCCTGGGGCTGTATTCGGTCCCAAGGGTTTGGCTGTTCGCCAATTAAAGCGGTACGCGAGCTGGGTTCAGAACGTCGTGAGACAGTTCGGTCCCTATCTGTCGTGGGCGCAGGGTATTTGATGGGAGCTGTCCCTAGTACGAGAGGACCGGGATGGACGAACCTCTGGCGCACCAGTTGTTCTGCCAAGGGCATAGCTGGGCAACTACGTTCGGAATGGATAAACGCTGAAAGCATCTAAGCGTGAAGCCAACCCAAAGATAAGATACCCCATTGAGTTAATCAAGTAAGATCCCTTGAAGACTACAAGGTTGATAGGCAGCATGTGTAAGCGTGGCGACACGTTCAGCTAGGCTGTACTAATAGATCGAGGGCTTGACCACATTTTCTTCGAAGGTACTCCATTTGCACGCAGTGATTATTCAGTTTTGAGGGTATGTCCTCAAGGAGAATACGAGACGAGAGCGAAAGCACAAATCTTGTGTTTTGGCCGGTGTCGATGACGGTGAGGTCCCACCTGTTCCCATTCCGAACACAGTAGTTAAGCTCACTTGTGCCGAAGATAGTTGGCTGGAGACGGCCTGTGAAAATAGGTAGATGCCGGCTTCTCC